>NZ_JAMZBE010000023.1:0-34958 GCF_024158645.1 Halomonas sp. 707B3 | reverse complement strand
GCACGGTGCGCACCGTGCTGTTAGCCATCAGCGCGTTGCCATCCAACGCCATGGGTTCGGCGTGAGTCACGCGCACCTCGTTCAACCCCTCGCGGGTAAAGCGCAGCGGCACCGCCTCTTCTTGGTTAATCAGGTCGGTTTGCACCCGAAAGGTGAGGGTTTCCACCATCGACTCGCCAATATCCAAGCCGTCTAACCGCTCCGGCGGCATTTGCGCCACCAGCGTCACCAGCGTGGTGTTCGCCAGCAAGCCCACCCACGGCGGCAGTTCCCCAAAGCGATTGAGCAGATCGGTTTGGCTCAAGCGCAGCGGCAGGCGCAGCGTGCCATCGGCAGCAATATCGCCCTGCAAGTTATTCACCTGATGGTGATGAATTTGCGGGGTCTCGCCATCCAGTTGGGTGATCGACGCCTGCACCTGAGACTGGCCAGGATCAAGCTGCCAATCCGCCTGCACCGGCAGCACCAACAGCAGCGGGAAAAGAGCCATCAAAGCTTTCAAAGCGATTCTCCATAGAAGCATTCACCACCAGACCCCAGCGCCGCCAATTAGTGCCGAAAAAATGCCGACTTCGCCGTAAGATAGCGCACCAAGGGGTAGCCTCGCCCCCCTACATTCGCTATTATATGCACGCTTTTCGGGCCTATAGCTCAGTTGGTTAGAGCAGGGGACTCATAATCCCTTGGTCGTAGGTTCAAGTCCTACTGGGCCCACCATTTCTAAGTCTCTCCCCCTAGATTGCCTTCTTCTTAAGCCCCTGACCAACGTCAGTAAACGGCTCCTTTGCCATATTCGCAGTTTCTCAAAACCTCATTTGTCTCTATTGGTTCTTCCACCGATCCTCCTTCGAACACCCCGTTCCTCCCCAACCTCTTGCCCCACCAGAGTGATTGTGGTTGTGAATAAAAATCCGTATCATTCGTCTTACTATAACGAACTCCTCATACCCGTTGAGACTCACTCATGCTCCGTAAAACCATGCCGTTTTCCGTCGCGCCGTTGCCTGCTGCCGTTCGCCGTTCACTGGTGGTGTCGCTCGGTGGAATGCTGTGCGCTGCGCCGATGGCCGCACTGGCTCAAGAAGACACCATCAATACCGGTACCACGGTGGTCACCGCGACCGCGTTGAAGGTAGATACCCCCGAGGTAGAAACGCCTCGCGCGATCTCTACCGTGAGCGCAGAAGAGCTGGAAACCCGTGGCGTTAATAAGTACGACGAAACGTTCCAGTATCGTTCTGGCGTTGTTTCCCAGCCCTATGGCGATGACAACAACACGGATTGGTTCTTCTTACGTGGCTTCAGCGCGGAAAGTGCGACCTACCAAGATGGCCTGCGTTTATTCCGCACCGGCGGCTACTTCTGGTGGATGAATGAGACGTTTGGCGTTGAGCGGGTGGATTTACTGAAAGGCCCGGCCTCTATTTTGTACGGTGAAGCGCCTCCCGGCGGTGTGATTAACGCCATCAGCAAGCGCCCGACCAGCGAACCACAGGGCACGTTGGAAATTGAGGCGGGCAACCAGCAGCATCGCCAGGTGGGCATTGATGTCTCTGGCCCGGTGGCCGAGCGTGACGATATGCGTTACCGCATGGTCGGGCTTTATCGCGATGGGGAAGGGGAACTTAACGGTAGCGAGAAGGAGCGCTACTACTTTGCGCCTAGCCTGGAAATGGATGTCAGCGACGATACCACAGTCACTTTCCTAGCCAGCGTGCAGAAAGATGAGGGTGTGCCCACTACCGGTTTCTTCCCGGCACTGGGTACGCTGAACGACTCTCCGTTCGGCCAAATCGACCCCGAGACCAACCTGGGTCAGCCGGATTACGACCGTTTAGATCAGCGCCAAGTGGGCATTGGTTACGAGCTTGAGCACCAGATCAACGATACGTGGGAGTTCCAACAGAACGCTCGCTATACGCATTTAGATCTTGAGCTGCGTAATGTTTATCCCAACTCGTTTGTTACCCCGCCGCGCAGTATTTCCCGTGGCGTGATTGATCGCGACGGCGAGTACGATGCGTTCAACATCGATAACCGCTTGATTGCACGCACCTACACCGACAACACGGAAAACACATTGCTGGTGGGCGCGGGCTATCAAGAGTTGAACCTGAACTACACCAACCGCGATAGCTTCCGTACCCTGGGCGATGGCTCTACGTTCTTCGCCAACGTCGATACCGTAGACCTCTACAACCCGGATTACGCCGCTTTTACCGCGCCGGATACCGGCGACCCCACCCAGCATGATGTGGACCGCCGTCAGTTTGGTATTTACGTGCAGGACCAGCTGCGCGTCGCGGATAAATGGGTCTTCCTCGCGGGTGCACGCTACGACAGCGTGGATAGCAGCGACGACTTCAGCGATGTCACCGGTAGCAGCAGCCAGGGCTACGATGACGAGCAGCTATCACTCACCGCTGGCGCCATGTACCTGGGCGATAACGGCATTTCACCTTACCTTAGCTACAGCGAGTCGTTTACACCTGTCGCGGGTATCGGGCCGGATGGTGCTAGCTATGAGCCGCTGGAAGGTAGCCAGCTAGAAGCCGGTGTGAAAATTGCCCCGTTTGATGTGGATGGCTATGTGACCATTGCCGTGTTTGACGTAGAAGAAGACAACACGCTGATTTCCACTAGCGCGCCGGTGCAGGAGCAAGCTGGCGAGCGTCGCTCCCAGGGTGTGGAGATTGAAGGTGTGGGCTACCTCACCGATGATCTACAGCTCACCGCGGCGTATACCTACACCGATGCGCGCTACGATGTTAGCGATGCCCAGCAGGATGAGCGTGTACCGCTGGTGCCTTTCCATATGGCCTCAGCGTGGCTGGATTACGATATGAGCAGCAGCTTGCCTGGGCTTTCCGTTGGGGCGGGCGTGCGTTATATCGGTGAAACGTCTCCGAGCCCTGGCAGCGGCATTAACCGCGATGTGCCTTCCACCACGCTTTACGATGCCATGGCCAGCTACGATATTAACGACAGCTGGGCCGCGCAGGTGAACGTGAACAATATCACCGATGAAGAGTACGTGAGCGGCTGCGATTTCTACTGCTATTACGGTGCTTCTCGCAGCGTGATCGGCAGCGTGAAGTACCGCTGGTAAGTGATCAGTAAGCGTCAACCCACAACGCCCGGCTTTAAGCCGGGCGTTGTTGTTCGTCGTTGTTGTTCGTCTATGTACTACCCATTCACCATCGCGTGCCATACGGTGCTTTCGGTGGGGCCTTGCGCTAGGTCAGCACAGGTATCCACACGCCACAGAGTGGTGGCTTGGCAGTGCACGGTCAGTTCCCCCTGCTGCTGGTCGAGCCGCCACTGAAAGCGTATCTCTCGCGCTTGGTCGTCGCCGTGATCGCTGATCAGAGCCAACGTGGGTTGTCTTGCCTCCGTGCTGAGCTGCGTCAACGCAGCGATTTCAGCACTCTGCTGTGCGGGAGTGAGCTGTGAGCTGCCGCGGTATCCGGGCAAAAAGCGCTGTTGGCGGGCTTCGGCCTGTAAGAAGGACAGCGCTTGTTCTGGCGTAATACGCCCATATTTGCGCACGTTTGGCAGCACGATCACGCTGGCGGCGAGTCGGCAGCCGCCGAGGTGGCTGCTCTCCCACACTTCGAACGGCAGCGGGTGCTCAGCTACCGTGCTGGCTAGCGCTTTGAACGTTTTATAACCGTACTTCGCGCAGCACTTATCTTTGGTGCCGTGGGTACAGCAAAGAACCAAATCATTGCGCATCGCTGGCTGCTCCCACTGGCTAAGGCGGGTGCCACTTTGAAAGGCGCTGAAGAACGCCTCTAACTCCCATCGTGCCACGCGAAAGCGGCGCCTCTCCGGCATCAGAAAGAGCTGATGCTGGTACTTTTCCATGCCCGGCTGTTGGATCAGGTTGATGCGCAGGCCATCGTCAGCCAGCGTATCTAGCGTTTGCTTTAATGAATCGCTCATATCGCTGGCGTGGTGTAGTTTGCGCTGCCACTTCGCGCGCGGCCAGCTAAGCAGTAAGTTGCGCTCGGCATGAGCGGCGCTACCGGCCAGCGGGTCGTGCTGTTCACGGCTTAAATCCGCGCAGAAGGTGTGGTTCATAGGGCTGCCTGTAACGTCGCCGAGGTGAAGGGCACGCACACTGGGCTGCCGCTAGCGGGGTCGCGCAGAATGTGAGCATCCAAGTCGAAGACGCGCTTTAGGTTGGCCGCGGTGAACACATCGCTTGGCGTGCCGCTGATGACGATTTGCCCGTCGCGCATCATGACTAGGTGGTCGGCGTAAGCGGCGGCGAGATTCAAGTCGTGCAGTACCAGCAGCAGCGTGCGGCCATGGTCGTGGGCCAGCCGAGATAGCAGCGCCAACAGCTCTACCTGCACCTTCAAGTCTAAAAAGGTGGTGGGTTCATCCAGCAAAATCAAATCGGTCTGCTGGGCGAGCACCATCGCGATCCAGCAGCGCTGGCGCTGGCCGCCAGAGAGCGCTTCCACATCTCGGTCGGCAAACTCGGTCACGTGCATATAGGCCATGGCTTCGGCGATGGCGTTGGCATCCTGCTGTGGATCTTTTTTCCAAAACCCTTGGTGGGGGAAGCGCCCCATCCCCACCAGCTGTTTTACGCTCAACCCCTCGGGGGCGATGGGGCCTTGCGGCAAAATGCCTAGCCGCTGGGCGACCTCCCGGGTGTTGCTGCGATGAATGTCCTTGCCATCGAGATAGACATGCCCGCCGCTGGGCGTCAGCGTGCGCGCCAGCGTTTTCAGCAGGGTCGATTTGCCGCTGCCATTGGGCCCTAGCAGCACGGTGAGTTGGCCTTCCGCTACAGCCATATCTACCCCTTGCAGGATGCGCTTGGTGTCGTAGCCAGCGTGCAGGCCGTCAGCGGTGAGTCGTGATGCAGGGTGGGAATAGGCGGGCATAAGGTAGGCTCAGGCAAGCTCAGTCACAGAATTAGGGCAGTCAGCACCCTAAGGCAAAATATTCTCATTTTCAATGTTGTTCTTGTGGCTGCCTGTTCTGTGTCATTGCGGACGTTCGAACGGTGCGTCCGCAACGGTAGACCTGCCTGTTTCTTTGTGCATAATATAATCATTATCATTTAGATCCGCGTTAGCATTTCAGCGGCCGCTAAAGTGATAATTCACCAAGGGTTCATTCGTACGACGTTACACACAACGCAAGGGAGCAGACATGCAAACGATGAAACACGCCGCTTTCTGGCCAACGATCACCTTGGCAGGATTAGTGGCAGCCACTCAGGCCAATGCCCAGCAAGAGGCAACTGAGATGGGGCAGTCGCTCAGCGAGTCATCGCCTACGATGGTCGTGACGGCGACGCGTAGCCGTAGTGAAGAGGGGAAAACGCCGCAGCGAGTGACGGTGATTACCCGTGAGCAGATCGAACAGCAGCTCGCCATCACCGACGACCCTGGCCAGGTCTTGAGCAACTTGATTCCCTCCTTTTCACCTAGCCGTCAGAAGCTGTCCAACGCCGGAGAGACGCTGCGCGGGCGCGATGCGCTGTTCCTGATCGATGGCGTGCCTCAGTCCAATCCGCTGCGCGATAGCTCTCGTGACAGTTACACCATCGACCTCTCCATGGTCGAGCGGATTGAAGTGATTCACGGGGCCAGCGCCGAGCATGGTTTGGGAGCCACCGGCGGTTTGATCAACTTCGTCACCCGTCGGGCCGAAGGGGGCGGTATTAGCCAAAGCGCGGGCATTAGCGTCACCATTGACGACGACCTGCACT
The DNA here is from genome assembly GCF_024158645.1 of Halomonas sp. 707B3. Lineage (NCBI taxonomy): Bacteria > Pseudomonadati > Pseudomonadota > Gammaproteobacteria > Oceanospirillales > Halomonadaceae > Halomonas > Halomonas sp. 707B3. The sequence goes on along the minus strand of NZ_JAMZBE010000023.1, from coordinate 29,224 downwards.
CGGAAGGCTTGGGCAACAAGCTCAACTATCGCATTAGCGGCCAGCAGGGCGACTGGGATTTTGTAGCCGCGGCTACTCGCCAAGAGCGGGGCGTGTTTTACGATGGCGGCGACCGTCGCGTGGGCATTGCCTACCCCGGCGAGCTGCAAAACTCGGAAAGTTACGACCTGTTCGGCAAGTTAGGCTACTGGATCGACGACAATCAGAATATCGAGCTGTCGCTCAATCATTTTGATTTGGAAGAGGGCGACGACTACGTGCCCGTGGTGGGCGACCGCGATGCGGGCATCCCGACCAGCGCCGAGCGGGGCACACCCGACGGCGCGCCAGGCTTTAATGAAGTCACCACCGCCCGCTTGGCGTACTCCCACGCGGATTGGTACGGCAACGCGGTCGATGCCCAGGTGTATCGCCAGCGCTTCCGAGCGCGCTTTGCCACCACGCCGTTCTTCCCTTACCTGGATGGCAACGGCAATACCCAGTTCGACCAAACCCGTAACGAATCGGATAAACAGGGCGCCAAGTTCACCCTAAACCGCCAGGGCATGCTGGATGACCGGCTCGGCGTGACGGTGGGGTTAGACATCCTCGAGGATGAAACCCGCCAAATGCTGGTAGAGACCGGGCGTACCTACGTGCCGGAAAGCCGCTACAGCAACATTGCGCCGTTCTTGCAGGGTCAGTTCAAGATCGCCGACCCGCTCACGCTGCATGCCGGCGTTCGCCATGAGCACGCCGATCTTGAGGTGGATGCCTATGAGACGATTGACCGTAGCAACGTCACTCAAGACAACGTCGCGGTAGGGGGCGGCAATCCCAGTTTCGATGAAACGCTCTACAACGTGGGGTTGACGTACCAGGCCACGGAGTGGGCACAGCTGTATGCCAGCTACTCGGAAGGTTTTGGCATGCCGGACGTTGGTCGCGTGCTGCGGGGCATCAGCGAACCGGGCCAGGATGTGGATACGCTGCTTCAATTACAGCCCATCGTCACCGATAACCAGGAAATTGGCGCGCGTTTCGACTGGGAGCGTTACGGCCTGGAAGTCAGCTACTACGAATCGAACTCTGACTTTGGCCAGCGCTTGGCCGAACAGAACGGTACGTGGGTGGGCAGCCGGGAGAAAACCGAAATCCAAGGGGTGGAAGTGACCGGCAACATGCAGATCAATGACTACCATGACCTGTCGCTCTCCTACGCCCATACCCAAGGCAAGTCAGACCAAGACGGCGATGGCAGCGTGGACACCAAGCTTACCGGGATCAATATTGCGCCCGATACGCTCAAGCTGGGCTGGAGCGCCGTATGGAATGACCGTCTCTCGACCCGCCTACAGGGCCGCTATTACTTCGACCGCAGCGTCGATAACCCGGCGCTCGACTTCGATGGCTACGGTTTGGTGGATGCCTCGCTGGCCTATCAGCTCCCTACGGGGCAGCTATCGCTGGGTATCGAGAACCTGACCGACGAAGACTACCTCACCTATTACTCTCAAGCCGCTCGCATCAGCGATGAGTACTACTTCACCGGTCGTGGGCGCACGTTCACGGTGGGGTATCAGCTGGATTTTTAAGGCTTAACGCTGGCGCGCCCGATACAAGAGATAAACAAAAAAGGGCGCGCCAATGCCCGCAACGAAAATACCGGCAGGCAGGTCGTTAGGCAAAAAGGCGACGCGGCCAAGCAGGTCGGCATAAAGCACGATTAATGCACCTACCAGTGCGGATGCAGGCAGTAGCCGCGCTAAATGTCGGCCCACCCATCGCGCCGCTAGGTGCGGTGCCATGAGGCCCACAAAGCTGAGCCCTCCCGCCACGGCCACCGCAGCACCGGCCAGCACCACGCTACAGGCAAGCAGCACGATTCGGCTGCGCAGTAACGGCACGCCTAACCCTTGGGCTACGCTGTCGCCAAGCGCCATCGTATCGGCGTGGCGCGTTAGCAGAAAACTCACCGGCGTCGCTAACAGTAGCCACGGCAGCAGGCTGGCCACATCGACCCATTGGGCGGCGTATAAGCTGCCGGTCAGCCAGGTATAGGCGCTCATGGCGGCGGAGTCGTCACTCATCACGATCAGTAGCGTAGTGCCCGCGCCCATGGCGGCGGCTAGGCCAATGCCCACTAGCACCAAGCGCGCAGGGCTAATACCACGCTGCCATGCCAAGCTGACCACAAGCAGAGCGGCGAATAAGGCTCCGAGCATGGCCGCCACCGGTAGCCAGCCGATGCTAACGTGCGAACTGAGCAACGCGATAAAGAGAACAGCGGCTAGCGCCGCGCCGCTGGTAATGCCAATAACATCCGGCGAGGCAAGCGGGTTACGCACGATGCTTTGCAGAATGGCGCCTGCCATTGCCAGCGCCGCCCCTACCAGGATCGCCAGCACAATACGCGGTAGCCTAAGCTGCCAAATAATGAACGTCAGCTCGCTATCCGCTGGGTTAATAAGGGAATGCCCGACTTGCAGTGGTGGAGTAGGAAAACTTCCCAAGCAAAGCGACAGAGCCGCGCTTAGCACAAGCCCCACACTCAATAGCAGCAGCGTGAGACGAAAACGTGTGCCAAGCGCGTTGCTGGCGTCAGAAGGAGAGAGCGCTGCGAGTGTCATTGGCGAGCCATGTTGCGTCGTGCGAGGTAAATAAAGAAAGGCGTACCAATGAGCGCTGTCATGACGCCGACCGGCACTTCCTGTGGAGGAATTAAAAACCGCGATGCCGTATCGGCCAGCAGAAGCAAGCAAGCGCCCAAAACGGCACAGCCAGGAAGCATCCAGCGATGGTCAATGCCAAAAAGACGGCGGGCCATGTGGGGCACAATTAACCCGACAAACCCAATCATGCCCGCCAGGGCCACTGAGCTGCCTGCCAATACAATCACAACCAGGCCCAGAAGCAGTTTGATGCTGCCCGCGCGCATGCCTAGGCTTGTCACCATGTCATCACCTAATAACAGCGCATTGGCGTGACGTATCAAGAGGGCGCTAAGCACTATGGCACCACCAAACAGCGGTAGCAGCGGCAATACTAGGTCAAGGTCGCGTCCCGCTACAGAACCCGCTAGCCAATAAAGCACGCTTTCAAAGCTCTGCTGGTCGACCACCAGGAGCCCCTGGCTGAAGGAGACAAACATCGCGGTCACCGCGACCCCTGCCAGCACCACCCGCAGCGGCGAGTTCTCGCCATAGCGCCCGCGACTTAGCAACGCCACTAAACTTGCTGCCACTAGCGCGCCGAGTAGGGCGGCACCCACATAATGGGCAGGCGTATGCAGCGGCAGTAGCGCTACCGCTACCACGACGAAAAACATCGCCCCGGCGTTAATGCCTAAAATACCCGGCGAGGCGAGCGGGTTGCGAGTCATGGTCTGCATCAGTGCGCCCGCTACGGCCAAGCTAGCACCCACGAGCGCCGCCACCACGGCGCGTGGCAGGCGCTCGGTATATAGAATGATATGCGCCACATTAGCGGGATCGTAAGCGGTTAGCATACGCCACAGTGCCGACCACTCTAGCGGGGTGGTGCCGAGCATGACGCTGCCGATAAACGCCAGTAGCGTCATGGCAGCGCCTGCTAGCAACCCTAACCACTTAGCAGAGCTGCTGTTCAGCATGAGGGCCGCTCCTGAATGCATAAAGCGCAGTGTGGCAAGCAGCCATCGGTGGCCGGGGTGAGCTGATAGTAGCGGTAAAGGTCATCCAGCATGGCGTTGGCCGCCAAAATACCGCCGCCCATCATCCAACTAACGGGGTCTGCCTCAAATACTTGGCCGCGCTGCACAGCCGTTAGCTGTTGCCACAAAGGGTGAGAAGCCCAGTGTTGGTAGTTGGCCGCAATGGCTGGGTCATCTGGCTCCAGCAGCACAAAGATGACATCAGCCTCAAGCACCGGAATGTTCTCCGTGCTGGCAAGCTTCATCCCCCAGTCTTGAGAGGCCAGCGTCTCGGGTTGTTCAAAGCCCAGCTCATCTAGAATCGAACCGGCAAACCCGCTGGTATAGATCCGCACATGATCGCTTTTAAAGCGCACGACGGCGACTTTTTGCGGCCATTGGCCCCCTAGCTGATCAGCGATCTGCTGGCGAAAGTCCGCCACGCGGGTTTCCCAGCGCTGCAGCAGCGCTTGGGCTTGCTGTTCGCGCTCGCTGGCCTCGGCCACCAGCGCTAACGTCGTTTTGAAATCATAGACGGTGTTGGCGTAAACGCTGGTCGCCATGGCGCTTAACAGCGGGGCGACGCGTTCGTGCCGAAAGTGACTGGCGATAATGGCATCCGGGTTCAGCCAAGCCACTTTCTCAAGGTTCGGCTGGGTTTCCAGCCCCACGTGCTCAACATTGGTAAGCGCATCGCGTAAATAGCGGTAGGTGGGCTTTTCCAGCCAAGCGTCAACCACGCCAACGGGGGTAATTCCGAGAGCTACGGCACTGTCCGTGGCTCCTTGGTAGAGCGTTACTAGGCGTGGTTGGTCACATTGAGTAGGTAAATCAGCAGTGGTGGCTACTTCATTGGCTATAGCAAAGAAAGGCAGCAGGGTGGAGCAAAAAATAAGCAACACCCGCCACCCTGTGCGGCTGCCATAAGCGTCTGCTGTCTGCATACGTGCCCTTCGGTGTCACGAAGAAAGGCGAAATCATGGCATGTTGTAAAAGCTAATGCAAAGCATTATCAAATAAGGGCTGCCACTACCTCCACCGCCCCAAATACTCCCACCCCGGCGGCCACCGGCCAGCCCAGTGAGCGCAGGCGACGCCACACCAACAGCGTAACGCTCAGGCCAATCGCGGTGGCCAACCAAGAGACAGGGCTGGGGTTGGCGGGCACAATCGAGACGCCCAACACGGCGGCAATCATCATGGGGCCCAGAATCACCAGCCATTGGGGCATGGCGTTCATTCCCGTTGCGCTGCCCAACCGCCGCTGCATCCATAAAAAGGGCACCACTCGCATCAGCAGCGTGCCGAGTGCGCAGATAATGACGGCGATCCACATGGCGCTGCTCATGGGCGGCTCCTCCGTGGTTGAAAGGTGACCGTGTAGAAGCACAGCGCGCCGCAGGCAGCTGCAAGGGGAATCGCCACGTTGCTCCACCCGGCCAGGTTCAACCCCAGCGCGGCAAAAATGGTACATAGCATGGCGGCAGCCCAGCGCTTGTCGGTAAAGCGCGGTGCCACCATGGTAAGAAATAGGGCTGGAAGTGCGAAGGGCATGATCTCCCCCAGCAGCGGCCAGCGGGCGGTGACCGCCTCGCCGCCGGACGCGCCGACGATGGTACCGATGATCCACACCGACCACGCCAGCAGCGAGGCGCCTACAAACCAGCTAAACCGTTTTACTTCCGGTAGCTGGGGGAGCCGTGTGAGCGCCAAAGCAAAGACTTGATCGGTCAGGCCGTGCATCAGCCAAGGCCAGTGGCGGCTTCGGGGCAGCAGCGCGGCCAAATTGGGGCCGTACACCACGTGGCGCACGTTGATGAGTAGCGTCATGGCCACCACCAGCCATAGCGGCGCACCAGCGGCAATCATGCCCACGAACAGAAACTGCGAGGCACCCGCGTAGATCAGCGCTGAAATGGCGGCCGCTTCCCAAGTGGTAAAACCGGCCTGGGTCGCGACCAAACCAAACGAGAGCGCGACCGGAATATAGCCGCCTAACAACGGAATTGCTTCACGCACGCCCTGTAAGGCAGAGCGCAGCGGTGAGTGGTTGGCGTGCACCGTGTGATCGGCTGGCTGGCTCATGGTGGGGTCCCTTCTTGGCCGTAGGTGACGGTGAGTAGCAGGGTGGCTTCATCGGTGTGCGTACGGTACAGGTGCGGCTGGTCGGCCTGAAAGGTGATGCTTTCGCCAGGGGTGAGCGTGGTGGTCGCACCCTCTGGGCCTACTTCTAACCATCCGCTAATGAGCGTCAGCGTTTCCCGCGTGCCCAGGGTATGGGCCTCGGCGTGGCGCAGCGTATTGGGCGCGCAGCGCATCCAGTAGGCATCCACCTGTGGCACGCCCTTACCCTGGTCGATCAACTGTACCTGCACGCCATCCTCACCGAGCGGTACGCTGATCGGTGCCACCAGGGTGCCAAACGGAACGTTGAGTTGGACGGCCAGCCGCCAAATGGTGTCTAGCGTGGGGTTACCGTTGCCCTGTTCTAAGCGGCATAGGTTGGATTTCGCGATGCCTGCCGCGCTGGCAAGCTGTGAAAGTGAGAAACCCTGGGTTTTACGAAGCGCTTGGAGGTGTAGGCCTAGCGTAACAAGAGAGTGCTCATCCATGGTGATTGCCCGTTGTTCCTTTTATAGAACGTTCTATATAAGGAACAGCGGGCTGTCAATCGACAAGCAGTAAAGAAGTGGTTAGGTGAGCTTGCGCGCTCGGCAGGCGGCGGCGGTAAACAGCACGTCGGTGGAGGAGTTAAGCGCCGTTTCGGTGGAGTCTTGCACCACGCTAATCACAAAGCCAATGGCGACGGCCTGCATGGCCACTTCGGTCGGAATGCCGAACAGGCTGGCGGCCATGGGAATCAGCATCAACGAACCGCCCGCCACGCCAGACACACCGCAGGCCGCCAGAGCCGATACGATGCAGAGCAGCAGCGCAGTGGGGAAATCCACGCTAATTCCCAGGGTGTGCGTAGTCGCCAGCGTAATCACGGTAATGGTGATCGCCGCGCCGCACATATTGATGGTGGCGCCCAGCGGAATGGAGATTGAGTAGGTGTCGGCATCCAGGTCTAAGCGGCGGCACAGCTCCAGGTTCACCGGGATATTGGCTGCCGAGCTGCGGGTGAAAAATGCCGTAATAGCGCTGCCCCGTAGGCAGGCAAACACCAGCGGATAAGGGTTTTTGCGGGTGGCTAAATAGACCAGCAGCGGGTTACTCACCAGCGCCACAAATAGCATACAGCCAACGATCACCCCCAATAGCTGGGCGTAGCTAAGCAGTGCCTGCACGCCAGACTCCGCCAGCGTACCGGCCACCAAGCCGAAAATACCCAGCGGGGCTAAGCGAATCACCAGCGTGACAATACGCGTAATGGCGGCGGATAAGTCGCTAAGCGCTTGGCGGGTAGTGTCGCTGGCTTGGCGCAGCGTTAACCCCAGGCCAATCGCCCAGGCCAGAATGGCGATGAAATTGGCGTCCATCAGAGCCGTCACAGGGTTCGCCACCGCGTTGAGCAGTAAGTCACGCAGCACGGTAAAAATATCGCTCGGCGGGTTGCCGTCGACTTGGCCTGCATCCAGCGCCAGCTCCGTAGGGAACGCAAAGCTGGCCGCCACGGCAATTAACGCGGCAATCAGCGTACCCGTGACATATAGCACCAATACCGAGCGGATATGGGTGGGTTGGCCTGCTTGGTGGGCGGCAATGGCCGCCGCCACCAGTACGAAGACTAAAATCGGCGCAACCGCTTGCAGCGCAGCAATAAACAGCTGGCCAAGTAGCGCAACATCTCTGGCAATCCCAGGGGTGAATAGAGCTAGCAGCACCCCAGCGGCAATACCAATCACAATTTGAGGGATAAGGCCCAGCCGTAAAATTGGCCGAAATACGGCATTGACGGTGGCAAACATTGCGCGACTCTCAGGTAGTAGAAGAGGGAAGCGGTGTGGCGGTCAGCCACAACGCGCCTGAAAGGGGCAGCATTCTAACAGTTGCAGGCACGCCTTGGGCGGATGTGTAAAAAAACGTGACCTGCTATCTCTGTCATAAGCGCCAGATTATACTTCGCTTGCTGCCATCACTAATCGCAGCACGGCGCTTGCGCCTCAAACCCTCGCTTTTCCTCTAAAAAAGAAAAAGGAATGCTTCCATGCGCATTAAGGTGTTTCTGGCTGCACTGCTGATGCTGTGCAGCTCGTCGCTGGTCATGGCGGCCGACTACTACGTCGATATCACCAACCGTACTGGCTACACCATTTACTATATGTACGTGAGCCCGGCGGATTCGAAAAGTTGGGAGGAGGACGTGCTGGGCAGCGACGTGTTGATGAATGGGGATACCCAGCGCGTGACGCTAACGGGGTATAAAAGTCCCTTATTCGATATTCGCTTGGTCGACGAGGACGATGACAGCTATACCTTCTGGAACGTCGATGTTTCTACCCAAGATATCGTGGTGACGCTGGATAATCTGGACTAATAACGGGCAAGCGGCTTGCAACCCATTGGGAAGCAAGTGTTTTGCTATCAGCATGTTCTGCGTGCTTATTGCGCTACAGATTAAGCACTGGAATCACTGAAAACAAAGCCAAGCAAACTCATCTACGAAGACTAATCGACAATAATTATTTCGACTAAAGTGGTTAGACTTTGGTTGTAATTGCCGCCAATTTACTGGACTAATGGCCTATTGCAGTGAATAAAGGGCACCCTAAAAGCCAGCGGCGCTGGCAAAAAATGCCATAGGGACAGCTAAGTCCTGAACCCTTTCGTTCACCCTGACTGCGAGCGGTACTTCCATAATGCGCAGAACTGCCACGATGACGCTGTGGGATCAGCTTTGGCACTCCCACGACCAAGTTAAAAATCTCCTGATGTGTGCGTTGCCGACCTCAAGTGCTGGAGGCTCCTCATCCCGAAGTGACTCCCATAAGACCCAGGGCAGCGGCGGCCATTCGCCCCGTCCGCCCGTGTATAGTACGGCACAGAAAATCGGCTTGGTGCTGGGCCCTTTGCTGTTTGCTTTGGTCGTGATGTTTTTCCACCCCGCCGGCTTGAGCTTCGAAGGGCGCATGGTGCTGGCAACTACTTTATGGGTGGCGGTGTGGTGGATTACCGAGGCCATTCCTATCCCGGTGACGTCACTGCTGCCCATTATTCTGCTGCCGATTACCGGAGTGCTGGAGAGCAGTGCCGTAACGGCGGCGTACGGTAACCCGATTATTTTCCTGTTCCTGGGCGGCTTTATGATCGCCTTGGCAATGGAGAAGTGGGATCTGCACAAGCGCATCGCGCTGTCGATTATCTCCTTGCTAGGCACCAGCATTAACAGCATCGTGTTTGGCTTTATGGCGGCCACGGGCTTCTTGTCCATGTGGGTATCCAATACCGCTGCCGTCATGATGATGCTGCCCATTGGTACCGCCATTGTCTACCAGGTGACCCAGGAGCTGAACAAAACCGAAGGAGATCACAGCGACGAGATTGATAAGTTCAGTAAGTCGCTGATTTTTGGCGTGGGCTACGGGGGCACCATTGGCGGTTTGGGCACGCTCATTGGCACGCCGCCGAACATTATCCTGGCGGCGATCGTGAACGAGCTGTTCGGTGTCGAGATTTCGTTCGCGGGCTGGCTGATGTTTGCCTTCCCGGTGGTAGTGACGCTGCTGGTGATTGGCTGGGTGATGCTCACACGCTTCATTTATCCGATCAAGCTCGCCAAATTGCCGGGCGGCCGAGCGCTGATCCGCAAAGAGAAAGAAGCGCTGGGTAGGATCACCTTCGAAGAGAAGGCGGTGCTCGGTGTGTTCCTGTTTGCCGCGTTTTTCTGGATTACCCGCTCGTTCCTATGGCAGGGGCAGATCCTGACGATCCCCGGCATTAACGACACCATGATTGCGATTACCGCTGCCGTGGCGCTGTTTCTCATTCCTTCTCCCAACAAAGGTGGCTGCCTGCTGGGGTGGGATGTGGCCAAAGACGTACCGTGGGGTATCTTGCTGCTGTTCGGCGGCGGCTTGGCGATTGCCGCAGGTTTTGGCTCATCGGGTCTGGCTTCATGGATTGGCGGCCAAATGAGCGTGCTAGAAGGCGTCAACTTCCTGCTGGTCATTTTGCTGGCGACAGGCATGGTGCTATTTTTGACCGAGATTACCTCCAACACGGCCACAGCGACGATGATTTTGCCGGTGCTAGCCTCATTGGCGCTGGCGCTCGATATTCATCCGTTCGTGCTGATGGTGCCAGCGGCCATGGCGGCCAACTGCGCCTTCATGCTACCGGTAGGCACCCCACCCAATGCGATCATCTTCTCCACGGGTAAAATCAAAATCATCGAGATGGTGCGCAACGGTTTCTGGCTCAACATCATTGCGATGCTGTTGATCGTGGCCGCGGTCTACTTCCTGCTGCCGATGCTGTGGGGCGTGGACCTCACCACCTACCCGGATGCGTTTAGAGACTAACCCGCGACGTGTTCCGCATTAATCGCCCCGCCTCGTGCGGGGCTTTTTCATGGGTGAAACGCAGGCGCGGTTGCTATGATGACCGCACACTTTTTTCATCGAGCCTGTCATGCGATTACTTCATACCGCCGATTGGCATTTAGGGCGGCTATTTCACAACCTTTCCCTGCTGGATGACCAGCGCTATGTGTTGCAGCAGTTGCTGGAGATCATCGACCGCGAGCAGGTGGATGCCGTGCTGGTCGCGGGCGATATTTACGACCGCTCGGTGCCACCCGCTGCGGCGGTCACACTGCTGGATGAGATATTGGTCGAGCTGTGCGAGCAGCGCGGCCTGCCGGTCGTGATGATTTCCGGTAACCACGATGGCGCTGAGCGGCTGGGGTTTGGCGCGCGCCATTTGCGCCAAGCCGGCCTGCATATTCTCACTGACTTAGCCACTTGCGATCAGCCAGTCACGCTCACGATTGGCGATGACACGGTGGATGTGTTCGGCATCCCCTACGCGGACCCAGAGTACGTGCGCAGCGCGTTTGGCGTGGACGTACGCGACTTCGATAGCGCCCACCGCTACCTGCTGGAGCGCATTGAGGCACAGCGCCAGCCGGGCCGCCCGACGCTACTGATGAGCCACTGCTTTGTCGATGGCGGCACCGCCAGCGACTCCGAGCGCCCGCTCACCCTAGGCGGTGCCGAAAGCGTGGCGTGGGAACCCATGCAGAGTTTCGACTACGTGGCATTGGGCCACCTTCACGGCCCCCAGGTTCGCGGTGGGGAGCACATTCGCTATAGCGGCTCGCTGCTGAAGTACAGCTTTTCCGAAGCCACCCAGCGCAAAGGCGTCACCCTTGTTGAGGTGGGCAGCGAAGGTGTCACTCAAATAGCCCACCATCCGCTGCTGCCCCGCCGGGACGTGCGCGTGCTGGAAGGTGAGCTGGCTCAGCTGCTGGCCCAAGGGGCCGCTGACCCCCACGCCGATGACTATCTGCTGGTGCGCCTCACCGACCGTCACGCCATTCTCGACCCCATGGGCAAACTGCGGGCGGTGTACCCCAACGTGCTACACCTGGAAAAGCCCGGCATGCTGGAAGCGAAAGGCCGCCAACAGCTAGACCGCGAGCGGCTTGCGTTCAGCGCGCTGGATATGTTCAGCGACTTTTTCGCTCAAACCAGCGGCGAGCCAATGAGCGACGCCCAGGCCCGTGCCATGGGCGAGTTGATCACCACCCTGAGTCGCGAGCAGGGGGGCCAAGCATGACGCCATTAACGCTGACCATGCAGGCCTTTGGCCCCTTTGCCGGTAGCGAAACCATCGACTTCACCGCGCTGGGCAGAAGCCCGCTGTTTCTGATTAACGGCCCCACCGGCGCGGGTAAAAGCTCGATCCTCGATGCGATTTGTTTTGCTTTGTACGGCCAAACCACCGGCAACGAGCGGGACGCCGTTCAAATGCGCTGCGATCAGGCGGATGCCTCTCTGCTCACCGAAGTCAGCCTGACGTTTCGCCTGCGTGATGTCATGTATCGGGTGCGCCGAGTGCCTCTGCAGGAGCGCCCCAAGGCCAGCGGCGAAGGCACAACGACACAAACCGCAGAAGCCCAGCTGTGGCGACTCACTCCGGAAGGCGAGGAGGACGAGTGCCTAGTGGCGCGTAAGGTCACCGACGCCACGGCGGAGCTGCAAGCGCTAATAGGCCTAGACGCCAATCAGTTTCGTCAGGTGATGGTGCTCCCCCAGGGTAAGTTCCGCGAACTGCTGCTGGCAGGCTCCAAAGAGCGCGAAGTCATTTTCTCCCAGCTGTTTCAAACCCAGGTGTTCCAGCGTATTGAAGAGCGCCTGCGCACTCAGGCTAATCAAATAGAGCGGGCGGTGAGCGATCATCGCCAGCATATCAATGGCATTCTTGCCGGGGGGGAGCTTGAGAGCGAAGCCGCGTTGGCGCAAGAGCTGGAAGCGCTGGTGCCACAGGTAGACCAAGCACGAGAAGGCTTTGAAACCGCGCAGCGAAAGCGCCGACTTGCCGAACAGCAGCGCGATGAGGCCCTGGCGCTACAGCGCCAATTTGAGGCGCGGGACGCGCTGGCAGCCGATAAAGCCCGTCATCTTGAGCAGCACGCTGAGGTAGACAATAGCCAAGCGCGGTTAGCGCAGAGTACCCATGCCCAGGCGCTGCGCCCCCAGAAAGTCGCTCTAGACCAAGCGCAGCAGGCGTTGGCTACCGCCCACGATGAGAAGCGCCAAGCAAACGCTGCGTTAATCACGCGGCATTCTCACGCTGAACAGGCACAGCAGGCGCTAGAGACGGCACGCCAGCAGCAGGCGGAGCTCCCCGTAATGAGGGAGCGGCACCGCCAGCTGGGCGAGTTTATCCAGAAAAGCCAGCAGCTCAGTGAACTGCAGGAGCACTTTCAAACAGCTCAGGCCGTTTGGCAACAGGCCAATGAGGCGCTTAAGCGCGATGAGCAGCAGCTAGATGGCATTCGCCAGCAAGGCGAAGCCATCGGCGTTCACCTGGAACGCTTGCAGAGTGAGTTTCAGCAACTGGCGAGCGCCCCCGCTGAGCTAACCCGCCATCACCACCTGCTAGCCCTGCGCCAAGAGCTGGATGAACTCACCCAGCGGCACCAGGCATTAACCACGCAACAGCTGCAGGCTAAAAACGCGCTCAGCCACCAGCAAGGCGAGACCAAGCGTGCCGAACGCTACGCCACTGAGCAGGAGATGCGCTGGCACCAGGGCCAGGCCGCGCTGTTAGCGCTGACCCTTGAACAGAATGCCCCCTGCCCGGTGTGTGGCAGCCTGGAACATCCCGCCCCAGCGATAAATCGCGCCGAGTTGGTCACCCAGGCACAGGTGGAAGAGGCCAGAGCGGCGCAAGAACAGGCCCGTCAAGCGCTACAACGGGCAGAGCGCCATCACCATCAGCTCACCCAACAGATCGATAGCCACACAGAGCAGGCCCAGCGACTGAATCAGCAGTTAGGGGAGTGGGCGAGTCAACCGCTGTCTGCTTTGCAAAATGCCTATGAAGACCTGCGCCGCCAGGTGCAGCGCCGAGAGCAGGTTGACGCTGAGATTCGCCAACAGACCGAAGCCCGGGACGCGCTGCGACGCGAGTGGGGCACGCTGGATAAACAGCTAAAAGCCCAGCGGCCTGAGGTGGAAAAGGCGAAAGAGCACGCGCTTCGCTTAGAGAGTCAGCGCGACCAGCTGAGCCAATCGCTGCCGGAAGACGCCCGTTATCCCGAAGCAATGCGCCAAACCCTGGCCGAGCTGGAGCAGCACATCGCCCAGCTTGAAAAAGCCTGGGAGAGCGCCCAGCAAGCGCTTTCGACTAGCCAGACCCAACTGGCGCGGGCGGAAGAGCAGTTACGCGGGGCGAACGAGCGGGTCGAGCGTAGCGAGCAGTCGCTTCAGCAGGCTCACGCCGAGTGGCAGTCCGCGCTGCAGGCTAGCCCCTTTGCTGATGAGGCGGAATATCAGGCCGCCCAACTGAATGATGCCCAGCGGCACGAGCTGACGCATCGGGTGGAGGCGTATCAACGCCGCTTGGCCGAGCTTGAGGGCGCGCTAGAGAATTACCAAACCCAGCTGGCGGAAAAAACGCCGCCGGATCTTGCCGCACTGACTGCCCAGGCTGAAAGTGCACAGGCTCAAGAAAACAGCCAGCTAGAGTCTTGGCGGCAACTGGATGGGCGATTAACCACGCTGCAAAACATTCACCAAAAGCTGACGGCTGCCCACGCCTCCCAGGCGGAGCTGGAAGCCCAATACCAGCTGTGGGGCACGCTGAGCGACGTCGCCAACGGTCGCACCGGCCATCGCATTAGCCTGCAGCGCTTCGTACTGGGCGTGCTGCTGGATGATGTGTTGATTCAAGCGTCTGAGCGTTTGGTGCGCATGAGCCGTGGGCGATACCAGTTGGTGCGCCGGGAAGACCCCTCTAAAGGCAATAAAGCATCTGGCCTTGAGCTGGACGTGGCTGATACCTACACCGGCAAAAATCGCCCGGTGGCCACGCTCTCTGGTGGGGAGTCGTTTATGGCGGCGCTGTCGCTGGCGCTGGGGCTTTCCGATGTGGTGCAGGCCTACGCGGGCGGTATTCAGCTCGATACGCTATTCATAGATGAAGGCTTTGGCAGCCTGGACCAAGACGCCCTGGACCAAGCCATTGCCATGCTGAGCGAGCTGCAAATGAGTGGCCGCATGATTGGGATTATTTCCCACGTCAGCGAACTCAAAGAGCAGATGCCGGTTCGTATTGAGGTGAGCGCTAGCCGTCATGGCAGTTCGGTCGAGGTGAAAGGGGCGCTGAGCTAAGCGCTAGCGCAAGGTTAATTCATGCTGCATTCATGTAGCATACGCTATAACAAGGGTTAAACGACCCGCGTTCGACCCGTCGAATGAATGTTTATTGAGGAGTGCAAGGATGAATGCAAGCAAAATTCTGCAGCAGCTGATGAGCCAGGCCAGTGGTAGCAAAGGCAGCAGCGGCGGCATGGATGTCAAAGGCGTGATTGATGGGCTCTCCCGCCATTTAGGCGGTAATAGCAGCCAAGGTACACGTCAAAGCAGCGGTTCCAGCGGTTTTGATGTGAAAAGCCTGCTGGGCGGCGGTGCCCTGGGCATGCTGGTGGGTTCAAAACGTGGCCGCAGCATGGGCGGTAAAGCGTTGAAATATGGCGCGATTGCGGGTGTAGGCATGCTGGCGTGGAAAGCGTGGCAAAGCTCTCAGGAAAAGAAAGGAGCGGCGACCCAATCCTCATCAGAAGGCGAGCGTGTCGAGGTGTTAAGCGGCGAGGTTCAAGAGCGCCGCAGCCTGGAACTGCTGCAGGCGATGATCATGGCCGCACGGGCGGATGGTCATATCGATGAGCAGGAGCAGGCGCTGATCACCGATCAGATCGATGCCCTCGGCGCGGATGAGGAGATGCACCGCTGGGTCGAACAGCAGCTAAAAGCCCCGCTGGACGCCCAGGCATTGGCCCGTGAAGCGGACTCCCCCCAGGCCGCTCGCGAAATGTATTTGATCAGCGTCGCCGTGATCGACAACCAAAACCCCATGGAACGCGCCTGGTTGGATCAACTCGCCAGTGCGCTAAACCTAACGCCAGAGATGGCGGCAGAGCTCGAGCGTCAGGCGCAGCAGGCTGGCTAATGCTCGATACGCTCAACTTCTGGCTAGCCACCGGCTTTGGGTTAGGGCTAGCGCCCGTTGCGCCGGGTACCTTTGGTTCATTGATTGGCTTGCCGCTGGCGTGGTGGCTCTTGGGTCGCCCGACCGGGCAGCAGGCTGCCATCATCGCGCTGATGCTGGTGGCCGCGGTGCCGGTCTGTCATATCGCTGCGTGGCATTATGATGGCCTGGACCATGGCAGCATCGTTGCCGATGAGTACGTCGCTTTTCCGCTCGCGGTGCTAGGGCTAAAAGCCGCTCGCCATCCATTGGTTCTGGCCCTGGCGTTTGGCGTCTACCGCTTTTTTGATGCTTTAAAACCGCCGCCTATTCATTTAGCGGAGTATGTCACCGGTGGGTTGGGCATTGTGTTGGATGATGTGATTGCCGCGCTGGTAAGCTGGCTGGTGGTCGCGCTGATAGTGATGCTATGGCAGCGTTGGCAGCAGAAAATCGTCTAACGCCACTGTTAAAATACGCTACCCATAAAAAATGCCGCAGGTCATAAATGACACTGCGGCGTTTTTATGGATTAGCCCATCGTAAGCCGATGGGCTTGGCGGTGTTAGCTTTGCACCACAATCACCGATTTAATGTTGACGAACTCGTGCATACCAAAGCCGCCGTGCTCACGGCCGTAGCCGGAATCTTTCACGCCGCCAAACGGCATTTCAGGCGTTGCCACACCAAAGCCGTTGATAAACACCATGCCGGTATCGAAATACTTGCTGGCAAGCTCGGTGGCGCGCTTCACGTCTTTGGAGATGATGCCGCCGCCCAAGCCGTAGCGGCTGTCGTTGGCGATGCGCATGGCGTCTTCATCATCTTTGGCACGAATCAACGCGGCAACCGGGCCAAACAGCTCGTCGTCATAGGCGGGCTGGCCGGGGGTGACGTTATCCAGCACGGTGACCGGGTAGAATGCCCCTTTACCTTCTGGTTTTTCGCCACCGCAGAGGATTTTTGCGCCTTTACGCACGCTCTCTTCCACCTGTTTGTGAAGGCCGTCACGAAGATCGACACGGGCCATCGGGCCTAGGTCGCTATCTTCTTTGGTCGGGTCGCCCGCTTTTAAGTCCTTCATGCGTGCCACGTAGCGCTCTTTAAACGCTTCGTAGTTCTTTTCGGTGACCACAAAGCGTTTTGCCGCTACGCAGGTTTGGCCGCCGTTAAACACGCGGCCAGTGACGCAGGTATCCACCGCCACGTCCAGGTCGGCATCGTCCAGCACCAAGTAGGCATCGTTGGAGCCTAGCTCTAGTACGGTCTTTTTCAGATGCTCGGCGGCTTTGGCGGCCACTTTGCGGCCAGCGCCGTCGCTGCCGGTCAGGGTCACACCACGCACGGCTTTATGGGCGATGATGGTGTCGGATACATCGTGTGAAATCACCAGCGTACGGAAAACGTTTTCCGGCAGGCCCGCTTCGCGGTAGATTTTTTCCAGCAGCAGGCCGCTGCCCGTCACGTTTTCAGCGTGTTTTAGCAGCACGCTGTTGCCCGCCATAATATTGGCGATGGAGTAACGCACCACTTGGTAAGCAGGGAAGTTCCACGGCTGAATGCCGTAAATCACGCCCATGGGGGAGTAGGTAACAATACCGCGCTCGCCGTTGCCGGGTTTGCGCTCTTCATCGGCCAGCTTGGTGGGGCCATGTTCGGCGGTGTAGTCACAAATGCCGACGCAGAGATCCACTTCCAGGCGCGCTTGCGAGGGCAGCTTACCCATCTCTTTGACCATCAGGTCGGTAAGCTCTTCTTTATGCGCGTTCATGGCTTCGCCAATCGCTTTCACCACCTTGGCGCGGTGCTCTAGCGGCTTGAGCCGCCAATCTAAAAACGCCTCATGACTGGCCTCGACTATCTGCTTGGCCTGGCTTTCATCCATCAGCGTGTAGGTCTCAAGCGTTTCGCCGGTGGTCGGGTTCACTGTCGTAATGGTGTTGCTCATAAGATCTCCTATCTTTAGATCAACGTGTGGGTCATGACGTCCAGCTTCTGGGCGTTTAATCGACCAGTCTATTTCTAATGCAAATCCACTCTAGTACAAACTGAGTGCCTCTGCATAATAAAGGTACTTACTTTCGGGCATTGATTTAATCAATCAGTTCCTTCGATTTCTCATTGAATTTTTATAAGTTTATTTTGTTTCCCCGAGGTATAAGGTGATGCTAAAAATATTCGGCGTAATCAATAGTTTTAGCTACGCATGCGGGCCGCTTTGGTAATGGCGCGGGCACACTCCATTAACGAGGGCGCGAGCTGTTCCAGGGCGCGGTCGAGGGTCCACCGGCTGCTAGGGGTGGTGATGTGCACGGCAGCGACGGGAGTACCCGCAGCGTTGCGTATCGGCGCGGCAATGTTGATATCGCCGAGAAAGTATTCGGCGTCGTTCCAGGCGACTCCGCGTGAGCGGCATTCGCGGATCAGCTCGCTAAGGGTGTCGATATTATTAACCCGGCAATAAAATAGCTATGATGCGGCGTATTGGATTGACGGGGCTTTGAAGTATTTCGCGACTCGCATCGGGAGCTTCTGAAGCTTCCGAAGGTGAGACATCGCCTTCCTCTTTAACTGGTCTCTGCTGCGTGCCGGAGTACCGCTATGGTTACGCTGATGAATTAAGTCATCAAAATGTCGCTATTCGATGATTTTTTGCATCCCATATACCTGCATGATTTTATCTTTAATTTTTTTATCAATTAAATCATACAGTTGTTAATTTTTCTTGGTTGGCATGGCGTTTGCTAGGTAAAAAGTGGCCAGCGTTATTCTCGGTTTGATAATCGAGCTGGTAAAGCAACCAATAAAAGTTAACAGGAAGCGCCATATGCAGTTAAGTAGCTTTAATCGAGTGAGTAGCTTTAAAAGCGCCGGTAAGCTGATTACCGGCCATGGGGCCGCACAGCAGTTGCAGCTTTATGTTCAATCGTTGGGTATGCAGCGGCCCTTAATCGTTACCGATAGCGGCGTGGTGGCTTCTGGCACGCTGGATATGATTACTGAGCAGCTCACGGCTCTAAAGGTGAGCTATGAGGTGTTTGATCAGGTAACGCCCGAGCCGGAAGTAGAAATAGTCGAAATGTGTACCCGTGCGTTTAATGCTGGCAAGCATGACAGCGTCATCGCTGTAGGCGGCGGGAGTGCCATGGACATCGCTAAGTGTGTAGCGGTATATGCGCACTACGAAGGTCCGCTGGAGGCGTTGTTTGGCGAGAACAAGGTTAACCAACGCACAATACCTTTGATCGCCATGCCCACCACGGCGGGCACCGGTTCTGAAGTGACCAATATCGCGATTCTGTCGGATAAAGCACAACAGATGAAAAAGGGCATCGTCAGTGACTGCTTATTACCGGATGTCGCGATTGTCGCCCCTGAGCTTACGCTGAGTTGCCCACGCTCTGTGACGGCGGCCAGCGGGGTGGATGCGTTGGTCCATGCAGTGGAGGCGTATCTATCTAACTTTGCCACGCCGATTACCGATGCATTGGCGGTTAAGGCAATGAACCTCATTGTACATGCGCTCCCCAAGGCGTTTGCCAATCCCAACAATCTCCAGGCCCGTGAAGATATGGCCACCGGTAGCCTGCTGGCAGGCCTTGCCTTTGGTAATGCTGGCGTGGGCGCAGTCCATGCATTGGCGTATCCGTTAGGTGGGCGCTACCACTTGGCCCATGGGGTGACGAATGCGCTGCTACTGCCCTTCGTAATGGAGTGGAACAAGCTGGCCTGCGTCGAGCGCTTTCGGGGCATTGCGGTGGCCTTTGATGAACCCGTGGCTGGGCTTTCGGATGATGCTGTCGCCCAAGCGGTTGTCCAGCGCATGCATAAGCTGTGTGCTGATGTGGAGATTCCTTCCGGTTTACGCTCGTTTGATATTCCTGAATCCGACATTCCTGAGTTGGCCGCCGAGGCCATTAAGGTGGAACGTTTGCTGCGTAATAACCCGCGGGTATTAACGCTTGCGGATGTTGAGGCGATTTACCACGCCGCTTATTAATTCGTCGCTAATTAAAACGCTATAACGACAAAACGTTTATCAAAAATACTAACAACTTTAAACAGGAGTCCATGCCATGAGCGCTTGGAAGCAACGCGTTGACGGTGGAGAAAGCCCGTACACACCACTAGGGCCGTTTAAGCTACGCCTGCCGTTTTACCATTATCGTTTTGAACTGCCCGATTACCTGCAAGGGCTTTTGATGTGCGCGGTGGATCTTGCCGCGATCCCATTGATGATGCAGCTACTGGGCATGCCGTTTGAAGCGGCGTTGGCCATCGTCATTTTAAATGGCTTGCTTTATTTGCTGCATCACCTGTTGGGTGACCCTGTCATTCCAGGGTGGATCACACCTGCTATTCCGCTGTTGATGGCTTATGTGTCGACCTTTCCCGAGGGGGTAGACAGGGTGCATGCGCTGATTGCCTTTCAGATGATGTTGGGGATACTGGCACTGGGCCTGGGGGTAACGGGTATGGCCAGTAAAGTGGTGCGGCTCATTCCTTCTGCCATCAAAGCAGGGGTCATTATGGGCGCAGGGTTAGCCGCTATTGTGGTGGTGTTTGATGAAGGCGGCCGCTTTGAACAGTACCCCTTTACTATTGCGATTGCCGTAGGTGTCGCGTTTTATCTGATTTTCTCTCGCCATTTCAACAAGCTTAAAGCGCAGGGCGGCCTGTGGGGTGCCGTGGGTAAACTGGGTATTTTCCCGATTATCGTGCTGGCGATTGTGGTGGCTCCGCTGTTTGGTGAGGCGCCTTGGCCAGACGTTGAGTGGGGCTTTAGTCAGCCTGATTTCGCGCTGATGTTCAGTGAATACACGGTATTTGGCGTTGGTTTACCTCCGTTGATGATGTTTTTAACGGCCATTCCGACCGTTATTGCGGCCTACATTGTGCTATTTGGCGATGTGCTTCAAAGCAAGGCACTTTTGGAAGAGGCTGATGAGAAGCGCCAGGATGAAAAAATTGACTATAACCCTAACCGCGCTCATATGATTTTTGGTGGGCGTAACTTTGGGATGAGTATTTTTGGCCCTGATGTGGTGATGTGTGGTCCGCTTTGGGCTGCGATGCATGTGGTAACGGTTGAGCGTTATAAGCAGGGCAAAGCGGCGATGAACTCTATCTTCGGTGGTTCTGGTTCGTTTCGCTGGGGGACGAATACGGGGCTGTTGTTGCTGCCGATCGTGAGCCTGGTGGAGCCTATTCTGGGGATTGCGCTGGCGCTGACGCTGTTGATTCAAGGCTATGTCAGTGTGCGCATCGGCATTATGGAAGCGCGCAGCCAGCGGGACTTGGGTATCGCGGGCATTATCGCGGCCATGCTGGTGATAAAGGGCGCTACCTGGGCCTTTGGGGTGGGCATTTTACTTTGCGTGTTAATTTACGGTAAGCGCTTCTTCTCCGGGGAGGTGGATAAAACCTTCGTTAAGGATTGGGATGAGGCATCCCAGCCCGTCGAGGATCCTGAGCCGGAAGTGCCATTGCGCAAATAACAGTCTCTGCCTTTATAGTGGTTTAACCGTCAAAAAAGGTTGGAAAACCAGCGTTCACCGCTTAGGCGGTGGACCTGGCTTGTGAGAGGAACTGTTATGCAACGGATCGAAGAGGGGCTTTCACTGGAAGCCGCCCTGCCGTTATTTGATTTACACGGCACTGATGCGGTGGAAGTCTTTGATACCCAAGGCCAGGTGATTGGGGTGTTGACCCGTACCGATCTCGAAAAGGCGCAATGTGAGGCGGCGTTGGGCCAGCTGGTGGGCGAGTGTATTCGCTACCGTGTCACCGGTATTAAACCGCCGGTGGAAGCTGAAAGCGTAGATGCTTTTGGTTTTGACCAAGAGCCGATGCGTTCACTGTTGGATGCTTTGCATGACGGGGTTTATATCACCGATGCCAACGGTATTACGGTAACGATCAATAAAGCCTATGAGCGTATCACCGGCATTTCGCGCGCTGAGGTAGTGGGCTTTCATATGGCGGATTTGGTGAAAGCGGGGTTTATTTCAAAATCCGCGTCGTTGGAAGTCATCCGTGAACGCCGCCCGATTACGCTGGCGCAGACTATTCACAACAGCCGCAAGATCGTGGTCACTGGAACGCCTATGTTCAGTGCCGATGGCTCGATTGCTTATGTGGTTACCAGTGTTCGGGATATCACTGAGTTGCTACTGGCGAAACATGCCCAAGAGCAGCTAGAGCAAATTCAGCGAATCCGCGAGGCATATAAAGTGCCCGAGGTTATGGCGCTAAGCGCGCCGGGGGTGATCACCAGCCAACAAACGGAGCCCTGCTTTGCGCTTGCCAGTCGAGTCGCGAAAACAACGGCGAAGATTCTGATTCACGGTGAAACTGGCACCGGTAAAACTCTGTTGGCCCGCTATATACATCAGCAAAGCGACCGTGCGGATGGACCTTTTATGGAGCTTAACTGTACGACATTCTCTGAAGGGTTGCTGGAAGCGGAGCTGTTTGGTTACACCGCAGGCGCATTTACCGGGGCATCCCCTAGAGGCAAACAGGGGTTATTGGATGTGGCTCATGGCGGTACGCTTTTTCTGGATGAAATTGGCGATTTACCTCTCGCATTGCAGGTGAAACTGCTCAAAGTGGTGGAAGAAAACCGCTACCTGCCAGTAGGGGGAACGGTTTTTCGTCATGCCAACGTACGTCTGATTACCGCTACCCACCAGGATTTGAATGAACGGGTCAAGCAAGGGCTTTTTCGCGAGGATCTGTTTTATCGCATTAGCGTGGTGCCGCTCTGGCTGCCCCCTTTGCGGCAACGGCGCGATGAGGTGATTCCATTGCTGAACTATTACTTAGACCATTTTAATCAGTTGCATGGGGTAGAACGGGTCTGGAACCCCGAGGCGTTGGAGTTACTTTCTAGCTATTCGTGGCCTGGCAATATTCGTGAGCTGATCAACTTAACCGAGCGTTTATCCGTCACGGTTTCAGACAATGAGATAACCGCAACGGCACTGCCGAACGAGATATTCCCAAGCACTCCGTTTAGCCAACCGCCCGTGAGTGGTGATCTTCGCCAGCAGGTAATGCAGTTTGAACAGCAAATCATTCAACAGGCGCTTACTCGCCATGGTACGACCCGAGCGGCAGCCGCTGCATTGGGCATCGATCAATCTACGCTGGTCAAAAAACAGCGACGTTGGCGTCAAGAACTTATCTAACCTTCACTTTGAAAGGAAAAATAATGTCTATCTCCAAGCAAACGTTTTTTAAACAAGACGCGTATATTAACGGCCAGTGGGTGGCCGCAACGGATGGCAGTAGTGTCGCGGTCACCGACCCTGCTAGCGGTGAGACGCTTGGCCATGTCCCTAGCTTGAGTGCGGAGCAAGTCAGTCAGGCTATTGAAGCTGCAAATGCCGCACTGCCTGCTTGGCGTGCTAAAACCGCGGCGGAACGTTCGCAGCTTTTAAAACGCTGGCATGCACTGATTATGGAAAATGAGGCAGCGCTAGGCGAGCTGATGACCTTGGAGCAAGGGAAGCCGTTAAAAGAGGCACGCGGTGAAATCGGCTATGCGGCCAGCTTTATCGAGTGGTTCGCTGAGGAGGCGAAGCGGTTATACGGCGATACTATTCCCGGTCATGCGACTGATAAACGCATCATTGTTTCCCGTGAGCCGGTGGGCGTTTGTGCGGCGATTACGCCGTGGAACTTCCCTGCGGCCATGATTACCCGCAAGGTGGCGCCTGCCTTGGCGGCGGGTTGTACGATTATCGTTAAGCCCGCTATGGAAACCCCATTGACGGCGCTTGCGCTAGCGGCGTTAGCCGAGCAAGCGGGCATTCCTGCCGGGGTGATTAATATTGTTACTGGTGATGCCAAAACGATTGGCCCCGTGCTGACAGATAGCCCGATTGTGCGCAAACTGAGCTTTACCGGTTCTACCCCAGTGGGCGCGCATTTAATGGCTGCCTGTGCTCCAACGGTCAAAAAGGTGTCTCTTGAGCTTGGCGGTAATGCGCCCTTTATTGTGTTTGACGATGCCGATATTGAAGATGCGGTTACCGGAGCGCTAGACAGTAAGTTCCGTAATGCTGGGCAAACCTGTGTCTGCGCTAATCGTATTTATGTGCAAAGCGGTGTTTACGACGCATTTGTTGAACGTTTGGCCCAGCGCACCAGTGAACTGAGTGTCGGTAAAGGTAGCGCCGAAGGCGTAGAGGTGGGGCCACTCATCTCTGAAAAGGCGGTAGAGAAAGTTGAAGCCCATTTGCAGGATGCACTCGATAAAGGTGGTCGCTTAATCACCGGTGGTAAGCGACACGCCTTAGGCGGTACCTGGTTTGAGCCAACAGTTGTGGCTGACGTAACCGCTGACATGGCATGTGCTCGCGAGGAAACCTTTGGGCCATTGGCGCCGGTATTCAGGTTTGAGACGGAAGCGGAGGTTATTCGTCAGGCCAATGATACGGAGTATGGGTTAGCGGCGTATTTCTATGCTGAAAGCGTGTCACGGATCTGGCGCGTATCGGAAGCACTGGAGTACGGCATGGTGGGCATTAATACGGGGCTCATCTCGACCGCTTCGGCGCCTTTTGGGGGTGTCAAATCGTCGGGCATCGGTCGTGAGGGCTCACGCTATGGCATCGATGAATACACCGAGCTGAAGTATCTGTGTTTGGGTATTAAGCAAATGGCTGAATAACAAACACTTAAGGGTATAAAGGTCGTTTTATTTACGCGCTCTCTGTGAGGCGTTCTTTGAAGCCCACTAGACTTTTAGTCTAGTGGGCTTCGTATTACTACGGAAGCTCTGAAAAAGTCACTGCCATCAGCGATAATACGGCTGTCGTCATACTCGATTTTTACGACTTCAATATGGCCAGTGCCGCCCCGGGAGATCTGCTCGTAAGTGGGGTTTTCAAGCTCGCCGCCCATGTAGCCTGAGATAGTGGCACTCACGCCCACCTGTTTATTGTAAGGAGGCTCCATGCACCAGAAGCAGCCGCCGGCAAAGGTGGCCTCTGCATTGGACTGCGCTTGGAGTGATGCGCTCGCAAAACCGGCAGCGGCCATCACGCACAGGGTTAAGGGGCGAATATTGGGAAATCGGATCGTTGCAAACACTCCGGTGGAGGTGGCGAGTCAAAGCTCGTTATTGAGTCCATTAGTGTCGAGAGGTTCCGCTTCCTTACAGCGACCTTAGACGATGCGGCCACACCGTATCGAGGGTGTCTAGTGCGGCTTTAATCGTGGGCTCGGTGGCGCGGTCGCTGCGCCAGATCAGGCTTAATGCGCAGGGCAGGCGAACGTTGTCCGCCACCGCCAAGCCGCTCTCTTGGCGTTCGGCCATGGCTAGCGCGTCTCGCGCTAGGCTCAGGCCCACGCCTGCTCTGACTAAATCCAGCATACACGCCTCTTGGTCGACCTGTGCAACACGGTTCGGGGTCGCGCCGCTTGCGGCCAGCGCTCGCTTGAGTAGCCGGGAGTGCGCTGACACGGTGGGGGTCACAATCCAGGGCAGTTGCGCAAGCGCCTCCCAGCGGGTGTCGGCAAGTTTGGCTTCCCAGCCCGGCGGTGCCACCACGTGGTAGTGAAAGTGGGTTAACTCTCGCCATGCTAGCGTAGGATTGCCAGTGCCTTCGCCGGGCGGGGCGAGAAAAAAGCCCACATCTAACTCCC
This sequence comes from Halomonas sp. 707B3, assembly GCF_024158645.1. Taxonomy (NCBI): domain Bacteria; kingdom Pseudomonadati; phylum Pseudomonadota; class Gammaproteobacteria; order Oceanospirillales; family Halomonadaceae; genus Halomonas; species Halomonas sp. 707B3. The sequence continues at coordinate 4,278 of NZ_JAMZBE010000023.1, read as the reverse complement.
CCTGCTCCACGTTGCCCAATACGCTGCCGCTCATGCTGTGGTGAAGCTCGGTTTCCAGCTGTGGCGCACGGGCCATCAAGCGGCTGAGAAAATCGCCCAAGCGAATAAATTCCGGGTCAACAATGGTACCAATGCGCAGCTTGCCGCGCAGCGTGCTGTGTAACGCGCTGGCGCTCTGCTCAAAGGCCAGCGCGCTGGCCAGGGCATTTTCAGCGGCCGGTAGCAAGGCGTAACCATCGGCAGTCAGCGTTAACCCTTGTGGGCGGCGGGTAAACAGCGTTAGGCCCAGATGCAGCTGTAGCTGCTTCAACTTTAGGCTAACCGCGGGCTGGGTCAAATGGAGCTGCTCGGCCGCCTTTGAGACGCTGCCGGTATGGGCAACGGCCACAAAGGCCCGCAGCGTGGCGTACTCCTGCATGGTGGTGAACCTTCATTGTTATGTTATTAGCAAAGCTTATATCTGGGTTAAAAATTACTCAATTGCTTGGCCTGTTAGGCGGGGTAGTCTAGTGATCATCCTCCGATCACTTAAGCTTTTGTTATAAAGGTAGCGACAATGACAACCAACGCCATCCATCATTTTATTAACGGCCAACGCAGCGAAGGCGCCTCCGGCAGCGCCCAGGATGTCTTCAACCCTGCCACTGGGCAGGTCACTGGCCGCGTTGCCCTGGCTTCGGCCGCCGATGTGGACACCGCCGTGCAAGCCGCCCAGGCGGCATTTCCAGCCTGGGCCGATACGCCGCCCATTCGCCGTGCTCGGGTCATGTTCAAATTTCTGGAGCTGCTAAACGCCAATAAAGATGCCCTGGCCGAAGCAATCACCAAAGAGCACGGCAAGGTATTTACCGATGCCCAGGGCGAAGTGGCACGGGGTATTGATATTGTCGAGTTTGCCTGCGGTATTCCCCAGCTATTAAAGGGTGATTACACCGAGCAGGTCAGCACCGGCATTGATAATTGGACCGTGCGTCAGCCGCTGGGCGTAGTGGCGGGTATTACGCCATTTAACTTCCCGGCAATGGTGCCGATGTGGATGTTCCCCATCGCCATTGCTGCCGGTAACACCTTTATTCTCAAGCCCAGCCCGCTGGACCCTAGCGCTTCGCTGATGATTGCCGACCTGTTGCAGCAGGCGGGCCTGCCGGATGGCGTGTTCAACGTGGTGCAGGGCGACAAGGACTCCGTGGAAGCGCTGATCGATCATCCGGAGGTGAAGGCGCTCTCGTTCGTCGGCTCCACGCCCATTGCCAACCTGATTTACGAGCGCGGTGCCAAACACGGCAAACGTGTGCAGGCACTGGGTGGGGCGAAAAACCATATGGTGGTGATGCCAGACGCCCATCTGGATAAAGCAGTGGATGCGCTGATTGGCGCCGCCTACGGCAGTGCGGGCGAGCGCTGCATGGCGATTAGCGTGGCCGTGCTGGTCGGCGATGTGGCCGATAAAGTCGTGCCGATGCTCACCGAGCGGGCTAAGGCGCTGAAAGTCAAAGATGGCATGCAGCTGGATGCGGAGATGGGGCCCATCGTGACCCGCCAAGCGCATCAGCGGATCACCGGGTACATCGAAAAGGGCGTGGCAGAAGGCGCGCAGCTTATTGTCGATGGGCGCGAGTTTGATAGCACCCAAGCGGGCGAGGGCTGTGCTGACGGTTTCTGGATGGGCGGCACGCTGTTCGACCACGTCACGCCGGAGATGACTATCTATAAAGAGGAGATCTTTGGCCCGGTGCTGGTATGCGTGCGCGTGCCGGATGTGGCGACCGTCATTCAACTGATTAACGATCACGAGTTTGGTAACGGGGTGAGCTGCTTTACCGAAAGCGGCAGCGTCGCCCGTGAATTTGGCCGCCGGATTCAGGTGGGCATGGTCGGCATCAACGTACCGATTCCGGTGCCCATGGCGTGGCACGGTTTTGGCGGTTGGAAACGCTCGCTGTTCGGCGATACTCACGCGTATGGCGAAGAGGGTGTGCGCTTCTACACCAAGCAGAAGTCGATCATGCAGCGCTGGTCGGACTCCATCGACACGGGTGCTGAGTTTGTGATGCCGACGGCGAAGTAACGCCTGACCGTTACGGGAGCCAAGCCCATGCCAACAAATACAACCACTCATCCCACCGCAGAAGCGTTTGATTACATCGTGGTTGGCGCAGGCACCGCAGGGTGCCTGATGGCCAATCGGCTAAGCGCTGACCCTGCAAACAAAGTGCTGCTGATCGAAGCGGGCGGTCGGGATAACTACCACTGGATCCATATTCCAGTGGGCTACCTTTATTGCATCAATAACCCGCGCACCGACTGGCTGTTTCGTACTGAGCCGGACAAGGGGCTTAATGGCCGCTCGCTGATCTACCCCCGAGGTAAAACCCTGGGGGGCTGCTCCAGCATCAACGGCATGATCTACATGCGCGGCCAAGCGCGGGATTACAACCACTGGGCGGAGGTTACCGGTAGCGACGAGTGGCGCTGGGAGAACTGCCTGCCGGACTTTATCAAACACGAAAACCACTACCGGCTGGATGAAGGCAGCGACGGTGATGAGACTCACCGTGCTTTTCATGGCCACGGCGGCGAGTGGCGGGTTGAGAAGCAGCGCCTGAAATGGGAAGTGCTGGATGACTTTGCCGAAGCAGCGGTTCAGGCCGGTATTCCCCGCACCGACGACTTCAACCGGGGGAGTAATGAAGGGGTTGCCTATTTTGAGGTAAACCAACGTGACGGCTGGCGTTGGAATACCGCCAAGGCATTTTTGCGTAGCGCGCTAAAGCGGGACAACTTGACGCTTTGGCACTCTACCCAGGTGAATCGGCTCTGCTTTGATGAGGAGCAGCCAACGCTTCGTTGCACTGGGGTAGAAGTGGTGCGCAGCGGTAAGCCCCAGCGTGTTCAGGCGAGAAAAGAAGTGGTGCTGTGTGCGGGGGCCATTGGCTCGCCCCACCTTTTGCAGCTATCGGGTATCGGGCCTGCTGAGCATCTACGCGAGCACGGCATTGAGGTAGTGCACGACCTGCCTGGGGTGGGCGAAAACCTGCAAGATCACCTCCAGATTCGCTCGGTGTATCGTGTCAGTAATGCCAAAACGCTCAATGCTATTGCCAGTACGCTGTGGGGCAAGGCGGGGATTGGCTGGGAGTATGTGACTAAGCGCACCGGGCCGATGAGCATGGCGCCTTCGCAGCTTGGCGCGTTTACCCGCAGTTCTGACGATCAGCCGTATCCCAATATTCAGTATCACGTGCAGCCGCTCAGCCTAGAGGCCTTTGGGCAGCCGCTGCATCCGTATCCGGCCATTACCGCGAGCGTATGCAACTTGAACCCAACCAGCCGAGGAACGGTGCGTTTGAAAAGCGCCGACCCGCGTCAAGCACCGGCGATTTCGCCGAACTATCTCAGCACGCCGGAGGATCGCAAGGTGGCGGCTGATTCGCTACGGGTAACCCGGCGTATCGCCGAACAGCCTGCCTTCGCTAAATATTCGCCTGAAGAGGTAAAGCCGGGCGTTGAGTATCAAACCGATGACGAGTTAACGCGGCTAGCGGGAGATATTGGCACGACGATTTTTCACTCGGTCGGCACCACGCGGATGGGCAAACGTGATGACCCAATGGCGGTGGTGGATGAAAAATTGCGGGTACTTGGGGTGGTGGGATTACGGATCGCGGACGCGGGCGTGATGCCTAGCATCACCAGTGGAAACACCAATTCGCCCACGTTAATGATCGCTGAAAAAGCCGCTGGATGGATTTTTAAAGAAAATTCATTGCATTGACATTTTTTTTCATCATAGTGTTGACGTGCGACTTGGTTAAGCGCATGCTGAATGCAGTTGGTTAGCAAGTCGAACGTTGTCAGCAGTATCGAAACGCTCTAGCGTTGAGTCTGGTGAAAGTTTCTTGTTCTACCCACTGCAACTCGGGTATTACCCGGCTCTACATTAAGCTTTATCGAGGATTTCGATCATGGCAACTGGTACCGTTAAGTGGTTTAACGACACTAAAGGCTTCGGCTTCATTTCTCCGGACGACAATGGCGACGACCTGTTCGCGCACTTCTCCGAAATTCAAGCTGACGGCTTCAAAACTCTGCAAGACGGCCAGAAGGTTTCCTTCGACGTCACTCAGGGTAAAAAAGGCCTTCAGGCTTCCAACATCAAAGTTCTGGGTTAATTCCAGCTTGATGTTCGCCGCTAACACTTGATGTTAGTGAGCTAGAAAACCCCGCCTTGAGCGGGGTTTTTGTTCGTGGATTATTATCTGCCCCACGCCCCACGCC
>NZ_JAMZBE010000022.1:0-35090 GCF_024158645.1 Halomonas sp. 707B3 | reverse complement strand
GCTCGGGTGTCGCCAACGTAGGGCTGCTCTCAGAGCCGCCCCAAGATGGTTAAGGGCGAGTCGCACATGGCTGTAAAACCACCGCGTGACCCCCAGGACGTTGGCTATACGTGGCCAACGATTTTGGCTGTCGCTGTGCACTTGCTCGTGATTGTGTTTAGCCTGGTTAAATTACCCAGCATGACAGCCGAGCCAGACTCTTCATCTATTGTGCAGGCGACGTTTGTCAGCACCGAGACCTTTACTGATCAAGCGCAGCAAGTGACAGAGCAGCAGGCAGCGATGAATAACGCTGCCGAGCCAGACGTAGCCGAACCAGAGCCACCCAGCGATGAGCCTTCGTCCGAGCAACAAGCGACTGCGCAGCGCGAAGCAGAAGCAGAAGCAGAAGCAGAAGCAGAAGCAGCTGAGCAGGCCCGAGCGCTGGAGCAGGCGCAAGCCGAAGCAGAAGCAGAAGCCCAGCGTCGAGCGGAAGAGGCTGAGCGCTTAGCTGAACAGCAGGCTGCCGAAGCGGCAGCACGCGAAGCAGAAGAGCAGCGCGCTCGGGAAGAAGCCGAAGCACAACGCCAGCGGGAGGCGGAAGCAGAGCGTGCACGGGCGGAAGCAGAGGCTCAGCGCCAACGTGAGGCTGAAGAGCAACGCGCCCGGGAAGAAGAGGCCCAACGCCAGCGCGAAGCGGAAGAGCAACGCGCCCGTGAAGAAGCCGAAGCGCAACGTGAGCGTGAAGCCGAAGCACAGCGCCAGCGGGAGGAAGAAGCTCGTCGCCAACGGGAAGCCGAGGAGCAGCGCGCTCGCGAAGCAGAAGCCCAGAAACAGCGTGAAGCAGAAGAGCGTCGTGCTGCTGAGGCAGCCGAAGCGGCCATGCAACGTCAGTTAGCGGGCGAGGCAGAAGCGGCCGCTAATGCGCAGCAGGCCCAACAGGCGGCAAACAGCTTTATTAACATTGTCCGGCGTGCTGTAGAGCAAGCGTGGGTTATCCCTCCAGGAGCGAGCAACGCAATGAGTGCTACGATACAAGTGAGGCTTGGTCCATCGGGTGAGCTACTAGCGACCTCTGTCGCTTCATCCAGCGGTGATAGTGCTTTTGATCGCTCAGCTATGCAGGCGGTGGAACATGCAGCACCGTTTGGCGAGTTACGTGACTTGCCAGCGGAACAGCAGCGTACTTTACGTCAATTTAATCTGCGATTTACCCCGGGGGATGTTCGCTGATGCAAACGTTAAGCAAAGTGTGGCTTTTTTGCGTACTGCTACTAATCAGCAGCGTAGCAAGCGCCAATTTAACCATTGAGATAACGCGTGGTAGCGATCAGGCGTTGCCTATTGGGGTCGTGCCATTCGCAGGCAGCGAAGGCCTACCTGAAGATGTCGCGCAAATTGTACAAGACGACCTTGAACGCAGCGGATTTTTCGCACCGCTAGAGCGTAGTGCTATGTTCGACCGTCCAAGCCAAGCGTCTGACGTAGAGTTTGGCACCTGGAGATCGCTGGACGTGCGTTATCTCGTCGTTGGGCGCGCGCAGCAGACAGGCAACGGTTATGAGCTGCAGTTCGACCTGGTCGATATTAGCGGCCAACGTCCGATGATCAGTGAAACCGTGACTGCCAGTGGTAACGACCTGCGTGGTGCGGCGCACTACATCAGTGACCAAATTTTCGAGGCGATTACCGATATTCGCGGCGCTTTCTCAACCCGCATTGCTTACGTTACGGCTCAGGGCCTAGGCGATAACATGCAGTTTGGGCTGTATGTGGCTGATGCCGATGGCCGTCGAAGCCAGCAGGTGCTGACCTCGGATCAGCCCATTATGTCGCCCGCTTGGTCGCCGGATGGCCGCAAGCTGGCGTATGTCTCTTTCGAAACAGGCAAGGCGTCTATCTACATCCAAGACGTTAATACAGGTCAGCGCGTTCAAGCCACCTCATTTGATGGTATCAATGGTGCGCCAACATGGTCGCCAGATGGCCGTCGTATCGCCATGTCGTTATCCAAAGATGGTCAGCCGGAAATTTACGTACTGGATGTGGCCAATCGTTCGCTGGATCGTATTACTGAAAGTAATAGCATCGATACCGAACCCGCTTGGTCACCTGATGGCCGTAGCCTGATTTTTACATCAGATCGCAGCGGTGGCCCGCAGATTTATCAAACCTCGTTAGGCGGTGGAGAGACCAACCGACTGACCTTTACGGGCAACTACAACGCCCGTGCACGCTTTTCGCCAGACGGTGAAGAAATCTTTTTGATTCACCGTTCCAGCCGCGGTTTCCAAGTGGCGAAGCAGGATCTTGAGGGTGGCCGCTTAGTGGTATTAAGCGAATCAACAAGAGATGAATCTCCTAGTGTTGCGCCGAACGGGACCATGGTAATCTTCGCTACCCAACAGGGTGGTAGCGGAGTACTAAGTGCCGTTTCAGCCGATGGCCGCTCGTCATTTAGGTTGCCCGCAGCACAAGGTGATGTACGTGACCCCGCGTGGTCACCTTTCTTAAATTAATAGATGAACAGCACTAACTTCTGTTTTCAGGCAAGGAGTCTGATTATGCAACTTAAGCCGTTGGCTCGCTCATTGGCAGTCGCGTTATCTATCGTAGTTATCGCTGGCTGTTCCAGCACCGGCGGAACCCAAGACGGAGACTCGTACGGAAGCCAGGATGGCAGCAGTATGGGATCTAATACGTCTGGTGTTGGCACCAGTGGCCAGTATGGCTCAACGTCAGGTTCAGGAGCGGGCGCCGGGCAGCAGGCTGATTCCCGTATCCCCGAAGTACGTACCATTTACTTCGATTACGATCGCGATACCATTAAGAGCGAATACGAGTCTGTCGTAATGGCACATGCACGCTACCTGCGTGCTAACCCGAATGCTCGCGTTGTTCTGCATGGTCATACCGATGAGCGTGGTACCCGTGAATACAACATGGCACTGGGCGAGCGTCGTGCTGGAGCCGTGCAGCGTTTCCTGAATATTCAGGGCGTATCACCTTCACAAATGAGCGTGGTTAGCTACGGTGAAGAGCGCCCGGAAGCGAGCGGCCAAAGCGAAAGCGCCTACTCGCAAAACCGTCGCGTCGTCTTTAACTACTGATAGCATTGGCGTGCCCTCGGCACGCCAATAGCATCATTCGGAGCTATCATGAATCACAGTCTCAAACGCAATTTTGAGAGGCTGTGCGGTGCGGGAGCCTTAGTGCTCCCGCTGTCCGTATTGCCCTTATCACTACTGCCTGTGTCCGCTCTTGCTCAGCAGCCGCTCGTTCAAGACCTCTCTTCAGATTCGTCGAACAGCTTTTATCAGCAAACTCAGCGACAAGAGCCTTCAGGCGGTAACCTTGTGCTCTTTAACCAAGTCCAGGGGCACCAGCAAGAAATTCAGCAGTTACGTGGTCAAATTGAAGAGTTACGCCACCAGCTGGAGCAACTGCGCAATCAAACACAGCAGCAGTATTTAGATATCGAAGACCGCTTGATGACCAGCAGTGCACCAAGCCAGATAGAGCAGGCGACTCCTGAAGTTGAGCCTGAAGCGGCTGAGCAGGTTGTGCAAGCGCCTTCCGCCCGTAATGTAAGTGAAGACGCACAAGCGGCTTATCAAGCTGCATTTGCCCACGTTCAGGCGCGCCAGTTTGAAGATGCTATTGCGGCCTTTGAGTCCTTTGTGGCCGACCACCCAGAAAGTAGCTTGACGGCGAACGGCCATTACTGGCTGGGCGAACTTTATGCTGCAGAGGGTGAGTTAGATGCAGCTGATCAAGCCTTCACGCGCGTTATTGAGCAGTACAACGGTAGTACCAAAGTACCCGATGCACTCTACAAACTCGGCTTGGTTAAGGCGCGTAAAGGCGAAGCAGAGCGTAGCCGCGAGCTGTTGGAACAAGTGCGGGATGACTACCCCCAAAGCAGTGCCGCTGGGTTGGCTAATGACTTCTTACGCCAGTCGGCGGGTTAATACCGTTTACTTTTTTAGCTTCAAGGAAACCTCATGAGCTGCAAAATCGACTATCAACCAGCGCCCAATCTGCTAGAAAATCGCGTCGTGTTGGTAACCGGTGCGGGAGATGGGATTGGCCGCGCGGCGGCATTAACCTATGCCCGTCATGGGGCTACCGTTATATTGCTAGGCCGCACTATTGCTAAACTTGAACGCGTTTATGACGAAATTGAAGCGGCTGGCGGGCCACAGCCGGCTATTTTTCCGCTCAATTTTGAAGGGGCGACACTCAAAGATTTTCACGATATGGCAGAAACGCTGGATAAAGAGTTTGGCCGTCTAGATGGGTTATTGCACAACGCTGGGCTGCTTGGCCGCATTACTCCGTTCGAGCAGTATAATCCCGAACTTTGGGATCAGGTAATGCAGGTCAATATCAATGGTCCCATCTGGATGACTCAAGCGCTGCTGCCATTGCTCCAGGCGTCTGATGATGCATCGGTTATCTTCACTTCCTCCAGCGTTGGCCGTAAAGGGCGAGCGTATTGGGGTGCCTATTCTGTGTCAAAATTCGCCACAGAAGGATTTATGGAGGTGCTGGCTGATGAATTAGAGAATCAGACGAATGTTCGGGTGAATACGCTGAATCCAGGCGCTACGCGTACCCAAATGCGCCGCACTGCTTACCCAGGTGAAGATCCGTTTACACTGCGTACGCCTGAAGAGGTTATGCCCACTTACCTATGGTTGATGGGGCCTGATAGTAAAGGCGTTAGCGGCCAGAAGTTTGATGCCCAGCCGCCACGCGTCTAACGTTTCCACACTGGCGAAGGCTAATCAGTGCGGTGGTCATGAAGAGCGGCTACCAGCTCATCACACGTTGTAAACCACAGGTCGGCAGGCCAGCTCTGGTAGTCGTCTTCTTCACTGATATAGCCATAGCCCACGGCGACAGCCGTCATACCGGCTGCTTTAGCCGCTTGCATATCGCGAACATGGTCGCCGATATACCAGCACGCCTCGGGGGAAACACCGAGGCGTTTTGCTGCTTCCCAAAGCGGCTCAGGCGCAGGTTTTTTAACACTTAAGTCATCAGCGCAGAGCAACGCCCCTGGCGTTAGCGCCAGCGCTTCCAAAAGCGGCAAGGTATAGCGCCGCGGTTTATTAGTCACAATTCCCCAAAGTCGCTCTTCACTGTGCCACTGCGTTAGCCACTCATTTAACGGCACGAAAAGCTTGCTATGGACCGCCACCGCTTGCTCGTAAGCATCCAGCAAGAACTGCCTTGCCTCATCATGCTCGTCACTACCGCTTTCAAGGCCAAGCGCCAGCGTGACCAGGGCGCTGCCACCATTAGACACTTGCCCACGTATTTCCTGGAACGGCAGGGCCGCTAAGCCGTGATGGGCTCTTAACGCGTTAGTTGCAGCAGCCAAGTCGGGGGCGGTATCTACCAATGTGCCATCTAAATCAAACAGTATCGCCTGGGGGGAGGGCATCAACATTTACTCGCTCGCTTTGCGGCAGTACATCATGTAATTGACGGATACATCATGAGGAACCAGACGATAGTGCCGTGTAATAGGGTTATAAGTAAGTCCCGTTTGCTCACGCACCTCAAGAGATGCCGCACGCGCCCAGTTCGCCATTTCGGAAGGGCGAATAAACTTGGCGTAGTCGTGGGTACCACGGGGCAGCAGCTTCAACACGTATTCGGCCCCTAGGATGGCAAAGGCGTAAGACTTCGGCGTGCGATTGAGCGTTGAGAAAAACACATAGCCACCGGGGCGAACCAGTACACTGCAGGCACGGATAACCGAGGCGGGGTCGGGGACATGCTCCAACATCTCCATGCAGGTCACCACATCGTAGTACCCTGGCTCTTCAGCGGCTAAACCTTCAACGCTGATATGCCGGTACTCTACCGTAACGCCACTCTCTTCAGCGTGAAGCCGCGCCACCCCTAGCGGTGCTTCCCCTAGGTCAATGCCCGTCACGCTGGCTCCTCGATGGGCCATCGATTCGCTCAAAATACCGCCACCGCAACCTACATCCAGCACTTTCTTACCAGCCAGCCCAGCCCGAGCATCGATAAAGTCCAAGCGCAGAGGGTTAATATCGTGAAGCGGTTTAAATTCGCTCTCTGGATCCCACCAGCGACTGGCAAGTGCTTCAAATTTCGCAACTTCTGCGGCATCGACGTTGTCTTGATAGCGGCGAGTGGTGCTATCCTGAAGTGTCACTGGCATGGTGTAACCCCCATCGGCAGTTGGTCTTGAGTGAAATGAATATGGTTTGCCATTTCGCGGTGGTTAGCGGCAAGGTGGCATCCACTCAAACGTTGAGTATTATGGTTATTCTAACCACTCCTGACGCGAAACGCATGGAAAGGAACTCAGCATGACGCCTAACACTTTATTTTATCGGCGCTTATTGGCCAGGGAGAGCATCTGAATGCGTGTATTGCTGCATGGTAGTGAATTAAGCGCCGCAACTGCGGCGGCGGCGCTTGCTTGGGTAGGTCATCACGTTGACTGGTTACTCCACGAGAGCGTTCCGTGGCCAACGCTGGCCAATGCTGACTGGCTACGCCGAGAACCATCGCTGATGGCACAGATTGAGCAAGCCATGGCAGCAGGCAACTTAACCATCGTTGCTACTCCTGACGTCTCTGAAACGCCTGATATTGTTTGGTTAGCGCTTTCTCCTAGTCAGCGTCAGTCAGCCAATTCGCTTTTACAACACCCAATGTTTCAGGAGTACAGCGGCGCGGTGCTGGTCAATAATTCAACATTCCCAGTGGGCGAGACCGAGCGTTTGCATTCGCTAATGGGACACCAGCATAGCCGTGTGGCACTGCCTGACACTCTGGAAGAAGGGCGAGCCTGGCTCTCTTTTACTCGTCCAGTGCGCTGGCTGCTCGGGTGCGATGACGCCATGGGTGAGCAAATGACAAGAGAGCTACTGCGTGCCTTCAATCGTCGTAGCGAAGTGTTTCAATGCATGCCTTGTCGTGCCGCTGAACTGACCAAGCTGGCCATCAATGGTATGTTGGCTACCCGTATCAGTTATATGAATGAAATTGCAGGTCTTGCCGATACGTTAGGAGTGGACGTTGAGCATGTACGCCAGGGTATGGGCGCAGATACGCGGATAGGGTTTGAGTACCTTTACCCAGGATGTGGCTTTGGTGGCCCTAACTTCTCGCGTGATTTGATGCGCTTAGCCGATGTTCAGTCATCCAGTGGTCGCTACTCGGCGCTGCTTGAGCAGGTGATGGACATCAATGAGCAGAAAAAAGAGACGCTGTTCAGAAAGTTGTGGGGATTTTTTGAGGGAGATTTAGCAGGCAAAACGGTGGCGATCTGGGGTGCCGCGTTCAAACCAGGCACCGCCCGAATTGATCATGCACCGGTGTTAACGCTGCTTGAAGCGCTCTGGGCACAGGGAGTCACGGTCAAACTACACGACCCGGCGGCTATTCCAGCGCTCTACTCGGCGGTTGGGCAGCGGGATGATTTAATGACGTTCGAGGATGATCCTTATCTTGCCTGCCAGGGTGCAGACGCCCTGATGCTAGTGACCGAATGGAAAGCCTACTGGAATCCTGACTGGCACCGCTTAGCCTCACTGCTACGCGAAAAGCTAATATTGGATGGACGCAATATCTACGACCCCGCTTTTGTAGCCAGCTGCGGCTTACATTATCGGGGAATTGGACGACGCGCCGATCCAACGACGCTCTAAGGAAAACATATGTCCGATGCCACTTCATCTCAGCGTATTGTTCCCGACGTGGATCAAAGCCTGACAGCACAGCACTTACGCCATCGCAGGGGGCCGCGATTATGGCCGCTTTGGCTCGTATTGATTCTGTTGATGTTGCTATTAGGCGCAGCAGCAGCAGGGGTTTGGTACGAAAGAGAGAGGTTGCTAGCAGAAGTGCATCGTGTGAGTGGTGAGGTGTCTAATCTTCATGCAAGGCTCGACTCCGATGACACAGAGGTCAAAGATGCGATAACCTTTGTACAAGCTCAGATGTCCACTCTGTTCCAAGAGCAGGAGCAGCTGGCTGTGGCATTGACTAATACGCGTGAAGAGCTCTATGGGCTTCTCACAGAAAATGAAGAGCTTGTATCAAATGAGGCGCTTGAGACATTTTCACAACGATTCGAGCAATTTCAGGAGCAAGCAGCCCTTCGTGATAGCCAGCTAGCCGCTATTCGGACATCGCTAGATGCCTTAGAGCAAGCGGGTACCTCTGGTAGGCAAAATTTAGTGGAGGAGGTTACTCATTTAGAGGGGGTCATCAACCAGCGGCTCGATACCATGGAGCGCCAGGTAGCCAGCGACCGAACCGCTACTGAAGAGCAGTTGAGTATCTGGCGGGAAAATGTCGAGCAGCAGTTAACGCAGCTCTCTTCTACTGTCGCTGAATTCAATACTCAAGAAGAGCCTGCTAGCCAAGCTGAATTAACAGCGCTGGAAGCGCAGTGGACCCAGCGCTTAAACACGCTTGAGAGCGACTTACGGCAGGTCCGGCAGGCGCAGCTAGCCTTTAGTGCGCAGATGGAAATGCTGCGCAATTAAATAGCAGCATCACGATGTGGAAGAAACAAGCCACTAAGCCGGTGATAGGGTTAGGGATATAACGGTATGGGAAGACAACGGCGGTGGCCTACGGCCAAACAAGTGGCGTATTTACTGGTGCTGCCGCTGATGTCTGCTTCATCGGTCTCTTGGGCCCTTGAAGCAGACATCAGCGGTGTTGATGGGCGTGTGCTAGTTAATATTGAGGCCTATTTAGAAAATATTGAGGCCGACCAGTACACCGATGCCCGCTTGGAAGGTGAAATACGCCAGCGCACGCAAGAAGCCATGCGAGTATATGGCTATTACGAACCTGATATTACTGTCGAGCTAGATCAGTCGCCCATCGCCGTGCGTATTGAATCAGGGTCTCAGGTAGTGATTGAAGTACTCGACATCAGTATTACAGGGGATGCGAACAATGACCCCCCTTTCCAAGACGCGCTTGATGATTTTCCTTTAAAGCAGGGGGAGCCGCTGCGCCATGCCCCCTGGGACAGCCTACGTAGCCAGTTTGCCGGTCTAGCTATTGAGCGGGGCTACTTCGACTGGGGCTTTTCAGATCGACGGATGGAAGTGCGCCCTTACTTGGAAAGCGCTCGCCTCTATATGACCTTTGATAGCGGACCACGCTATCACTTTGGCGATACATTTATTACGGGCAGCCATATTGAACCTGAGCGGCTGCGACAAATGCAGACGTTTCGTGCTGGTGAGCCTTACCTAGCGGAATCCCTGGCCCGCTATAATCAGCGTTTAGCTGAAACAGGATGGTTTAGTTCTGTCTCCGTACGGCCCCGGCTGGAAACAGCTCAAGAATTGACAATCGCTCCGCCGAGCGGAGGGTCGCCCTGGTGGAACGAAGCCACTGCATCGCAGCCTGAACGCTCTAGAGTAAGTAGTGCAGCGCTTGCCAGTGCTCTCAATATTAATAGCCGTGACGATACCCGCTTGCCCATCGATATCAGTGTCGAGCCGGCAGATCGCCACCAGTTTGAGGTAGGTATAGGTTATGCCACAGATGTAGGCCCACGCCTGCGTTTTGGCTGGCAGCAGCCATGGATCAACCGGTTTGGTCACAGTCTGGATCATGATCTCTATCTTTCTGCCCCTGAACAGCGTTTTACGGGGGTATACAATATTCCGCTAGAGGACCCGATACGGGATAACTACCGCCTGCAGTATGGCGTGCGCAATATTGACGATGGCGACACAAAATCCTTGGAAGGCACCGTAGAAGTGGCTCGGCGTTGGGAATTTGAGAACCGTTGGGTACAAACGCTCTACTTCCGGACAACGTATGAAGACTTTACCCAGGGCGGCCAAGCTGATGAGGTTTGGCTGTTTTATCCAGGGATTCAGTGGTCGCGAACCCGCACTCGTCCTCAACGTTTTCCTCTGTGGGGCGATCGTCAGCAGTTATCGATTGAGTACTCTGACAGAGCCTGGGGGTCTGACGCCAAATTCACCCGGCTAACCGGCGATACCGAATGGATTCGCACCATCGGCAGTGACAACCGCTTTTTAGCTCGATTAAGCATTGGCGCTATCGAGACCGGTGACTTTGACAAGCTTCCGCCATCGCTGCGTTTCTTCGCAGGCGGTGATCGCAGCGTACGCGGTTACTCCTACGAGAGCTTGTCACCGCGTAATGAAGAAGGTCGCTTACGTGGCGGCCAACAAATGCTGACCTCCACATTAGAGTATCAGCGTCGTGTTACGGGAGACTGGTGGGGCGCCACCTTTATTGATACAGGGGATGCGTTCGATAATTGGGGCCCGACTGGCCTTAAAACAGGCGCGGGCGTGGGCGTGCGCTGGGTGTCTCCCGTCGGCCCGATACGTTTCGACATCGCACATCCCTTTGATATCGACGACGCTTTCCGCGTGCACTTTTCGATTGGTCCAGAATTCTAGGAGAGCTCTTTGGCTAAGGTTGATTCAAAAGCGCCCCAAAACCGTCAGATGCTCTCACCTAAGCGCCGTACTTGGTTAGCGTTCTGGAGCCTGTTACGCCTTATCATCGTATTGCCGTTATGGCTGTTTGGGTTAATTGCCTTAGTTGCCGGGGTAGCGCTCTCCCCCTGGGGAACCGGGCAGCTGTTTTCCCTAGGTGAACAGCGTGGTTTTTTCACCTACGAGCAGCAAGAGGGCGCGCTACTGGACAGCTTTCGACTGCAAGGCTTTCAAATGGCTGTTGGTGGCACTCAAATTACGCTAGCGGAGTTTGAGCTTGCCTGGGCAGAAGATTGCTTGCTATCCGGTCAGTTATGCCTAGACACGCTACGCGTTGAAGGTGCAGATATTCGCTTAGCTGAAAGCTCAGTAACCGAGGAGCCGCCACAGGAAAGCAGTCCACCGTTCAGCATTTATCTGCCGTTTCCGATTGAACTGCGCGATATCGCTCTCAATAACGTACAGCTGACGCTGGCCGACGGTACACAAGTGGGCTGGGAAGCATTTGCTACTTCCATAACCGCCGAGCAGCAGCAAGTCACTATCGCATCCACCACACTGGAAGAGCTATCTCTCTACTTGCCGCCATCTCCCGGCGTACTGTTGACGCAAAAGATAGATACACCGCTCAACGCCGCCGGTATAGACGGCGCTATTCAGCTAGCTCAGCCGGCGAAGCCTGCGGCTGACAATGAGGCTATTGCCCTTAGCGAGCGTGAGCGGCTTACGCTTCCCGAGATTCAGCTGCCGATTAACGTAGAGCTGGCATCACTGTTAGTCACTGACGTAACAATAAGTGGCGCTGCTGAGTATCAGGTTGAGCGACTGCTTGTAGAAGCTCGGGCCGAGGGCAGCGACATAACGCTAAGCACTCTGGAGCTTGCCATACCTGATGCTGACGCCACCTTATCTGCCAATGTCACTCTAAGCGGCGACTACCCACTGGATGCTGCGATTCGTGCAGAACTATGGCTACCCGAATTATTCCCAGCACTTAGCGGTGAGCAGGTGGCACTGAATCTTTCTGGTAGCCTTGCTGACCTGACCGCGAATCTCAACGCAACCGGGCCCGTTAATGCGTCATTGACTGCGCAAGTAGATGCGTTAGCTCCCACGCTCCCATTTGAAGCGCAACTAGAGAGCGACCGTTTGCAGTGGCCGCTAGTTGACAACAGCGAGATTCCAGAGGCGTCATCGGAAGAACCTGCCACTACAGCTGAGAGCTACGTGCTGGAAAACCTTAGCCTTGGTGTCAACGGCAGCCTGGAGGCCTATCAAGTAACGCTTGAAACGAATGCCGAAGGCCCACAAGTGCCTGCCACCGCCATCCGTTTGAGTGGAGAGGGCGATTTAGCCTCTTTCCATTGGTCACCTCTCACCCTTACTATTAATGATAGTGCGCTTAGCAGCGAGGGCCGGGTAAGCTGGGAAGAAGCGATTGAGGTCGATACCAACGTGCGCTTGGATAATGTAGATCCATCGCTGTTTGTTCCGCAGCTAGCTGGCAATCTAAGTGGTGATATCGTCGCCAGCGTACGCCAGCGCGGTGAGCGCTGGGACATTAGCCTGCCGGAGCTAGATATCCAGGGGCAGCTACAGGAGTACCCACTCACGCTCCAAGCTTCTCTTGAGGCTAACAGCGAACTGGAAGTTGATATTGAAGAGCTGCTCTTTACCCAAGGTGATAACCGTCTAACGGCATCAGGACAACTCAGCCAAGAGGCGATGTCTCTTGAGGCCAATATCGCGCTGAATCAGCTCCAAAGCTTACATCCTGATCTAGCAGGGACATTAACCGGTGATATTCAAGCCCAAGGCAGTTTCTCCCGGCCAGAAGTGGTAGTAGAGCTGAATGGTCGCAGTTTACGCTTTGCTGAAAATAGGCTAACTACGCTCTCTCTGTCGGGTAATGTCGAGGGTCTTGACGACCCCGATCTCAATATCGAACTGGATCTGCAAGGCGTTAATGCAGGTGGGCAAGCGCTAGCGTCGGTCGCCCTTGACCTCACCGGGCGACTTTCCGAGCATGCCTTGCAACTCAGCACCACAGGCGAAGCCGATAACGTTCTGAGCCAAGCTAATTTGGCCTTAGACGGGCGCTTTAACCAGCAGGCTCAACAGTATCAGGCGCGATTAACCCCGCTGGAAGTTGATTCAGAAGCGGGGGACATTCGCTTGGAAGCGCCGCTGGATATCACTTACAACCTTGCTAACGGCCAGGCGCGCTTAACACCTTTCTGCCTACGTCGGTTGCAGGGTGGCCTCGTATGCTCTGAAGAGCCCATTGCCGCGTCAGCCGACCAAGGGCGTGCAGTGCTGAGTGTTCGCGAAGTACCCATGGAGATGCTGGAACCTTTCTTGCCAGAGGAGTGGAGCTTTGAAGGTGACACCACGGCGGATCTAGTAGCCAACTGGGAGCAGGGAGGCGCGCAGTGGCAAGCCAATCTTCAGCTGCTCAGTGAGTTAGCCATCACGGCAGTCAATGATTACGGTCAGCCAGTAGAGCTTCCCACTATTAATCTGGATGCGAAAATTGAAGCCAATCAAGCACAGGCCCAAGCGGATGTACTGCTTGCTCTGTCGGAAGCAGGTGAGCTTACGCTTAATCTAGCGGTAAACGACCCATTGGGTCAGGGAGCGCTTGATGGTCAGCTACGGGCAAATAACATCACGTTAGCTCCCTATCGCCCTATGGTGGTGGGTATGGATGAGCTTGAAGGCGGCTTAAATGGCAGCGTGCAAATTGGTGGCACCACAAGCCAGCCTGATTTACAGGGTGAACTAGCCTTACGCAGCCTGCGTATTAGCGGGCCCGATATTCCCATTACTATTGTGGATGGCGAGCTGGCGGTAGCCTTTGATGGCGAAGAGGGAAATATAGACGGTTTTCTCGCTGCCGAGCGAGGCCGGCTTTCGATTAGCGGTAACGCTTATTGGCCTACCGATGAAGCGTGGCGTATTGGCATAGACCTAAACGCAACTCAAGAGCCTTTGTTGGTGGTATTACCGCAGTTCGGTCGCCTGGAAGCCGCGCCAGATATTCGCATTCGTATTACCCCAGAGCGTCTGCAGGTACGGGGCAATGTGGATCTTCTCTGGGCTCGCTTAGAGGTGGGTGATCTACCTTCGTCAGCAACATCGCCAAGCCCGGATGAAATTATCATTACCGAGCGCGATGATCGTGAGGCTGAACGACAAGCACGTCTTGCGGCAGAGGCTGGGAATGATCCCAGTGCAGCTGATGAACTGGCAGACACCGGTATGGCTCTGGATGTGCTGATTACACTGAATCTTGGGCGCGATATGCAAATTTCCGCCTATGGCCTGGAGTCAGGACTGGGCGGTAGCCTGGAGATTCGTCAGGATAGCGGAGCGCTTCAGCTGTTTGGCGACGTCAACTTAGTAAATGGTCGTTTCCAGGCATTCGGGCAAGACCTGTTGATTCGTCGTGGTCAACTGATCTTTAGTGGTCCTCCGGGCTTGCCGGTGCTAGATTTTGAGGCCATCCGCAACCCGGATGTCACCGAAGATGATGTGATTGCGGGGCTGCGCGTAACAGGTAATGCCGAACAGCCCAATGTGATGATCTTTTCAGAGCCCGCGATGGACGAGACCCGTGCGCTATCGTATTTGCTACGCGGCCGCGCGCCAGATGCTTCAGGCGGTGGTGTTGATAGCGCACTAACCACTGCGCTCATTGGTATGTCCCTTGGCCGCACCGGTGGGGCCGTTGGCTCTATCGGGGAAGCGTTTGGGATTGATGACCTGACACTTGATACCACTGGGGCGGGTGACGACAGTCAGGTAGCGGTGAGTGGCCAACTGTCTGATGATCTTCGCATTAGCTATGGCGTAGGTATTTTCTCTCCAATTGCAGAACTAACCTTACGCTATACGCTATGGCGGAACCTGTATCTACAGGCGGTGTCTGGTGCTAACCAAGCCGTTGACCTAATTTATACGTTCACGCGCTCAGGCGATCCTTATATTTATCCGCAGCAATAGAATAGAAGAGGGTGTTATGACGCTATTTACGAAACAGCAAGCACCAGAAGGGCGCGATACACCCATTGAGACCAGCGACCTTCATACCATTACCGGACACTCTATACACCCACCGTTTCCTGAAGGTTATGAGGAAATTGTGTTGGGTATGGGATGCTTCTGGGGGGTAGAACGGCTGTTTTGGCAGCAGCCGGGGGTGTATGTGACGGCAGCGGGCTATGCTGGGGGCATCACGCCCAATCCAACGTACAAAGAGACTTGTACAGGCTTAACAGGGCATACCGAAGTGGTCAGAGTGGTTTATGACCCGAAAAAGGTAAGCCTTGAAAATTTACTGCAAATCTTTTGGGAACAGCACGACCCCACCCAAGGAAACCGTCAGGGTAACGATATTGGCAGCCAGTATCGCTCGGCCATTTTCACGACTACGGAGGCACAGCTTGCCGCTGCTCAGAAGAGCGCAGAAGCTTTCCAAGAGGCCCTGCAGCGTGCCGATAGAGGCCGTATCACGACGGAAATTAAGCCGCTTGACGTTTTCTATTATGCTGAGGCGTATCACCAGCAGTATTTAGATAAAAACCCAGGCGGTTACTGTGGCTTGAAAGGTACGGGTGTCACGTGTCCGATTGGCTGAGGGGTGAAAAGATGCTTTGTTGTTTGCAACCCCAACGCCTTACGCAGGCTACGATAGCTGCTGCGGTGTTAGGCTTATTCAGCATAGGGGCTCACGCTGAGCAAGCAGCCCCGGCAATGCCACAATCTGTTGACGAGACGCCCTTTGCTAGCGAGCGTGAAGCGGTCATCTGGCGACAGGATGAGTTGAAAGATTTAGAGCGCCTGTTGAGGCAGCTGCGCTTTGACCTAGTGAATAATCAAGATGCTCAAGGTGCCGCCCCCCGACTAGCTGAGCTGCAAGAAAAAGCGACGCAAGCACATTTTTTACCTGCGTTTATCGCAGGTACCCATGGGCGAGGTTCAGATGCGAAACCAGAGATCTGGGAAGAATGGGATCAATTTGCGACGGGCTTCACGGACTTAGAGCAAAAGGTGTCCACGCTTGTGGAAGCAGCAGAGCAAGAAGATTACCGGGCAGCCACACGCGCTTTTTCAGAGGTTGGGTTAAGCTGCCGCAGCTGTCACCGCGCCTACCGTTACGATTAGGGCAGGCGAAGCGCTTACATCAGTCGCTTGGTTGCACGCGATCAATACGATAAAGGGTCGCCACTTGCTCCAGGCCACTGATGGTGCAGTTTAAGTCTTTAACGCGGCCATCGCTTAGGCCATAAACCCAGCCATGCACTGAAATTGCTTGGCCTCGCTGCCAGGCACGCTGCAGAATTTTAGTTCGACACAGGCTGTTGACCTGGGCTTTCACATTTAGCTCACACATGCGATCAATCTGATCTTCCATGGGCAGATGCTCTAGCGTGTCGCGGTGGCGGTTGTACTGTTCACGCACTGAGTGCAGCCAGTAATCGACAATGCCGCACTCGCCACCGGTGACAGCAGCCTTGATACCACCGCATCCGTAGTGGCCAACAATCATGATATGGCTGACTTTAAGAACGTCCACCGCGTACTGCACAACCGATAGGGCATTCATATCGGTGTGATGCAACAAGTTAGCCACGTTACGGTGTACAAAGACTTCACCCGGTGGTAGCGCAATAATCTGGTTAGCCGGTACACGGCTGTCCGAACAGCCAATCCATAGATAGTCGGGGTTTTGCTGGCTAGAAAGGCGTTTGAAATAGTCCGGATCCTCTTCACACATCCGTTCAGCCCAAACGCGATTATTATCCAGCAGCGTAGCAATTTGATCAGACATCGAATCTCCGTGAGATAACATTATTCAGGGGTTGAGGGAGTCCATGCGTAGCGCAGCAGCATTTTTGTTACAAGGTAGGGCGTTTTAACCCCCCTTGCACAGAAGGTCAATCTTAGCGCTTACCTTAGCAGAGGGTAAGCACGGCAGTGGATAGGAGATAACCATGTCAGCGGATGCTGCATATGACTTCGATTTATTTGTAATTGGAGCGGGCTCAGGTGGGGTTCGCGCGGCACGTATGGCAGCAGCTACCGGCGCACGCGTTGCTGTTGCGGAAGATCGCTATTTAGGCGGTACTTGTGTCAACGTGGGCTGTGTACCCAAAAAGCTATACTCGTATGCTGCTCATTTTCATGACAGCTTTGATGATGCGGCAGGTTTTGGCTGGCAGCTGGCCTCACCAGCAACCTTCGATTGGCCTACGTTAAGAGATAATAAAACCAGCGAAATAAAACGGCTTAACGGCATCTACCAGCGCATGCTAGAAGGCGCAGGGGTAACACTGTTTAACGCTCGGGCCCGCGTTGTTGATCCGCACACAGTGACACTAACCAATGCAGATGGCGAAGTGAGCGTCAGCGCCGAAAAAATCTTACTCGCGACAGGCGGCTGGCCCTGGGTACCCGAGTTTCCAGGGAGCGATCTTACCTTAACCTCTAACCAAGTATTTGACTTAGATAGCTTTCCTGAAAGGTTTTTAGTACTGGGTGGTGGCTATATTGCCGTCGAGTTCGCCAGTATTTTTAATGGATTGGGCAGCGAGACACATCTGATTTATCGAGGCGACCTGCTTTTAAAAGGGTTTGACCAGGAAGTTCGCGAGTTCACGTGTGATGAAATGGCCAAAAAGGGCGTTAACCTCCATTTCTCTGCCAACATTGCGCGCATTGAACGGAAAGAGGGTGCTCTGCAGGTTGAGCTAACCACTGGGGAAACCTTAGAAGTGGATGCGGTGCTTGCCGCAACTGGGCGCAAGGCGAATACAAGCGGCCTGGGTATCGATGTACTGGGGATTGAGCTAAACAGCGAAGGCAAGCTGCCCGTGAATGAGCGTTATGAAACGCAGGTTCCTTCAATACTAGCTTTGGGTGACCTAATCGCTGGGCCTGAATTAACGCCCGTCGCCCTGGCAGAGGCGATGCAACTGGTGGATATTCACTTCCATAAAAAAACGCCTAGGCCATTGGACTATGACACCATTCCTACTGCCGTTTTCTGTCATCCCAATATCGGTACGGTAGGCTTATCTGAAGAGGCGGCTAGGGAGAAGTTTTCCAAAATACGGGTCTACCGCACTGATTTCAGAGCCATGAAGCACACGCTTTCCGGTAGCCAGGAGCGCATGTTGATGAAACTGATTGTCGATGACGCCAGCGATGTTGTTGTCGGTGCTCACATGGTAGGTGAAGAAGCAGGCGAGCTGATTCAGGGTATTGCCATCGCCGTTCGAGCAGGCCTTACCAAAGAAGATTTCGACCGTACGGTAGGCATTCACCCCACTGGGGCCGAAGAGTTCGTTACCATGCGAACCCCCGCGCGCTATTAACCTTATTGATCAACAGCAATAGGCGAGCTTCGGCTCGCCTTTTTTGTCTCGCGCATCGGTATCACTGATCTAAACTCTGATGGTAGCGCCCAGAAACTTGATGCTAGAGTACGTAACGCTCGTTTGATAACCAAAAATTATAGAAAATGCGGGGATGAATAATATGGTTTTTGAATTGCTCATAATCAGCTGTTATAATGATTCTCAAATTCGCTACAGCGAAGCATAACCATGAGTACGCCTATTAAGCCTTTTACACCTTCTGCCGAGCTGGCTCGCCCAACCGTTGCTGATGCCGTGGTAGGCCATTCCGAAATGCCGCTTTTTATTCGTAAGCCCAATGCTGATGATGGCTGGGGGATTTACGAACTCATCAAAGCGTGCCCGCCGCTCGATGTTAATTCAGCCTACGCTTATCTGCTGCTAGCAACGCAGTTCCGCGATACCTGTGCTGTGGCTACCAACGAAGAGGGTGAAGTAGTTGGTTTTGTATCCGGTTATGTCAAAGATAATGCCCCTGACACCTATTTTTTATGGCAAGTCGCCGTAGGTGAAAAAGCTCGGGGCACAGGTCTGGCACGCCGTCTGGTGGAAGCGATTATGTCGCGCCCTGAACTTGACGACGTTCACCACTTAGAAACCACGATCACCCCTGACAACCAAGCATCGTGGGGGTTGTTCCGTCGCCTAGCTGCACGATGGCAGGCACCTTTGAACAGCCGTGAATACTTTTCTACCGAACAGCTTGGAGGAGAGCACGACCCGGAAAACCTAGTACGTATCGGGCCATTCCAGACGGACCACATCTAAAGGCCGTCTCGATAGATCGTTTTCCCGCTCGTGTTGCCCTAGCTGTTTTAACTCGCTTAGCTCACATACTTGATAAGGAGGTCGCTAATGCAGACCCAAACACTCGAACGCATGGAATCTAATGTTCGTACCTATTCACGCTCGTTTCCTGTTGTCTTTACCAAGGCACAGAATGCGCGGCTGACCGATGAGAATGGTCGTGAATATATTGATTTTCTCGCCGGCGCTGGCACGCTGAACTACGGTCATAACAATCCGCATCTAAAAGAAGCGATGATTGACTATCTCTCCAGCGATGGAGTGGTTCATGGCTTGGATATGTGGACAAGCGCTAAGCGTGACTACCTGGAAACCCTTGAGAACGTCATTCTGAAACCTCGTGGACTTGATTATAAAGTCCACCTGCCGGGACCAACCGGTACTAACGCAGTGGAAGCGGCCATCCGTCTGGCCCGTGTTGCTAAAGGTCGCCATAACATTGTGACCTTCACCAACGGCTTCCACGGTGTGACCATGGGCGCCCTGGCAACCACCGGTAACCGTAAGTTCCGCGAGGCGACGGGGGGCATCCCCACGCAAGGCGCAAGCTTCCTGCCATTTGATGGCTATATGGGTGAGCACGCCGACACGCTGGACTACTTTGAAAAGCTCTTAAACGATAAGTCAGGCGGCTTGGATATCCCCGCAGGCGTGATTGTTGAAACTGTGCAAGGCGAGGGTGGTATCAACGTCGCTGGCCTGGATTGGCTCAAGCGCCTAGAAAGTATCTGTCATGCGCATGACATCCTTCTCATTGTGGATGATATCCAGGCAGGCTGTGGTCGCACGGGTAAATTCTTCAGCTTCGAGCATGCAGGCATTACGCCAGACATTGTCACTAATTCGAAATCGCTCTCAGGCTTCGGATTACCGTTTGCACATGTGTTGATGCGTCCTGAACTCGATAAGTGGAAGCCTGGCCAGTATAACGGTACGTTCCGTGGCTTTAACTTAGCGATGGTTACGGCGACCGCAGCGATGAAAAAGTATTGGTCTAACGACACCTTTGCGCGTGATGTTCAGCGTAAAGCGCGTATCGTTGAAGAGCGCTTCCAAAAACTGGCCGCTATGCTGACAGAAAATGGCATGCCGGCGACCGAGCGTGGCCGTGGTCTGATGCGCGGTATTGACGTGGTATCTGGCGATATCGCCGATAAGATCACCAGCCATGCGTTTGAGCACGGCCTCATCATCGAAACCAGTGGTCAAGATGGTGAAGTGGTCAAGTGCCTTTGTCCGCTAACCATTCCGGATGAAGATCTGCTGAAAGCCTTAGATATCCTTGAAGCGTCAGTTAAGTCTGTTATTAAGGCATAGTTTAGCGTTACGCTAAATCGTCACACGCCATTACGTCCCTTACAGGAATAGGCAGCCAGCAGCTGGCTGCCACGAAACGGAGCACGTTTATGATCGTTCGTAATCTCGAAGAAGCACGTAAAACAGATCGCCTAGTCACTGCTGAAAACGGTAACTGGGACAGCACGCGTCTTGTTCTGGCCAATGATAATGCAGGTTTCTCTTTCCATATCACCCGCATTTTTCCTGGCACTGAGACACACATTCATTACAAAAACCACTATGAAGCGGTATTTTGTTATGAGGGTGAAGGCGAGGTGGAGACCCTGGCCGACGGTAAAATCTGGCCGATCAAGGCGGGCGACATCTACCTGCTGGACCAACACGATGAGCACCTGTTGCGCGGCAAGGAAAAGGGCATGACCGTAGCTTGTGTCTTCACGCCACCGATTACTGGCAACGAAGTACACCAGGAAGATGGCTCTTACGCACCGGCAGGCGATTAAGCTCCATTGTCGTTAGGCTTGTAAGTCTAACTGCCATAACGTAAAAGCAGCCTAGCGTCATTATGCTAGGCTGCTTTTTTTGATTATGGCTAGGCCGAACGCAACTTCTAGCGGTCTACCTGTTCAAATACCAGCGTAATTTCACCCAGGGTGAGGCCAAATTTACGCATGGTCGTACGGTTAATTAGTCGGCCATCAGGCTGCAGGTACATCCAGTCATCCATGGTGAAGCTTAATGTGCGTTCACCCACTTCAATATCTAGTGGGTAGCGCATATGGAAGGCATGGCCGTATTGCCGAGCATCTACTTGGCCTTCAACATCGTTAGCGGTGCCAATCCAGTGATGCTCGTCAACGCGCTCAAACTCCCAAACACGCTGATCAGTCTCGCCATCGGCAAAGACAAAGGCTTCATCCAGAGTGAGCGTATCGCCTTCGTAGGTGCCTGTAATATCAACTGTAAAGCGACGCTGCACTTTGCCAGAGTAGTCTTGTACCATACCCCAAGCGCGGGTTTCCCTCGTAAAGTATTCCGCGATATCCAGCCGGGGAGAAGTGTCAGCATACTCCTCAATTTTGACGTTGGCACAGCCAGCGAGTAGGACAAGAGTGGAAAACAATGAGAAAGCCAAAAATCGTTGACGCATGCTGTTCATTGGGAAATTCCTATATACTTTCTCTTATAAGTATAGCTATTGTAGGAGAAAATTTTGCTAGGTAATAGGCTTTATTTGCTCAAGCAACTAACCAGCTGAGTTCGCATAATATATATTATGTTAAATCAGCTAAACTAGACGGATGAAAAACCGCTGCCATGTTGGACAAGCGGTCACCCTTCTCCTTATCATTCGTGCTCTTATTGTCCAAGGATATCCCTCGTTATGCGCTCAGGTGTTTTATGGCTAATGGCCGGTTTGTCGATGTCGTTTGCAGGCTGCGCAGTGACACAGCCAGAGTCAAATGAGCCACCGCCATTAAGCGAGGCGTCTTTTAATACCCGCATCCTTGAGCTTGAGACATCACTGTCCCAGCAGTGCGACGCCTCTACCGCGTTCAATGAGCAGCAGCTCAGCCAGCAGCAGGTACTGACGGCAGATGTTCGTGAGGTGGGCAGCCTGCTGCGCCATTTACGTCAAGAAGTTGCCAGTTTGGAAGCACGTAGCGAAGAACCCGTCATCATTCGCGAAGAGTGCCGTGTTGAAGAACCCGAAGATAATAAAACACTGCTTGGCCGCAGCGAATGGGTGGGCCTGCCTAGCATTGGCACCTATTTAAAGGCGCGGGTCGATTCAGGAGCCAATACGTCATCCTTATCTGCTTCCGAAATCACTCGCTTTGAGCGTGATGGTGAAGACTGGGTGCGCTTTAAGCTGGCACTGAACGAAGATGACGTGGTCGTAGAGCAGATTCGCGACGAGTGGATTGAGGCGCCTATTGAACGCCGCGTTAAAATCATCCAAGCATCTGGCGAAGAGTCCCGCCCGGTGATTTCACTGTTGATGACTTTAGGGCCAATTCGTGAAAACGTCGAGTTCACTCTGAACGACCGCTCGCATCTGGATTATCCGGTACTGCTTGGGCGTCGTTTCATGATGGATATAGCAACGATCGACGTTGCTGAAACCTATCTGCATGACCGCCCCGAATTCCCGGGTGGCGAACCCTCTGAAGAAGCGGCTGATGATGAAGCGGCCGATCAAGACGATACTGAAGAGTAATCACACTCCCCTGCCGCTTTACGCTGAAAGGAATCACCATGTCACGGTTGCCATTTTATTTTATCGTTGGATTGCTGCTGCTGGTTGGCATCGTCGCCAGCGTGCATCGCCATTTGCAGTTTGAGATTCCCTGGTTTCCAGGCGAGCAGCGCCAAGTATGGGAAATTGAAGCGGTTATTAACTTCAACGCTCAAAATGGCCCGGTACAGGTCGATCTAGCGCTGCCATCCCACCAGGCAGGATTCCGTGTATTGACCGAAAACACGGCATCTTCTGGCTATGGGCTGGCTTACCAGGCAGATGAACTGGGTCGGCAGGCGCAGTGGACCATCCGTGAAGCGGCGGGCAGCCAGCAGCTCTATTACTCCGTTCAGATGCTGGTATCACCTGACTCTCGCGCTCCCATACAAACGCCGCCCGGCATCCCTGCTGTTACTCCCTGGGAAAGCCCCTACGATACGGCCGCTAGCCAGCTAATTGATCGTGCTTGGGATCGTAGCGCCAATAACGCTACGTTTGCCCGCGAGTTAATTCTCGATATTAATGGAGAGCGTCAGGGAGAAAATGCGCGCCTGCTGCTAACCCAAATGCAACCGTCAGCTCTGATTGTGCGCTTGCTGAATCAAGCAGGCGTGCAGGCCAGAGAAGTAAGCGGCTTACTGCTGGAAGATGGTCGTCGCCGTCAAACCCTCAGCAGTTGGATTCAGGTGTTTGACCAAACTGCTGAAGAGTGGACGCTGTTTAACCCAGCGACCGGCGAACAGGGTCAACCCGAGAACTTGCTGTTATGGGAAACCGGCGGTCGTGCGGTGCTTGAGGTTCAAGGTGGCACGAATTCCCGTGTTTCCTTCTCAATGCTAACCCACTACCAGCCTGCTTCGGCGGCGGTGCGTAACCACTACTCCGACGACACGCTGCTAAACTTCTCGATTCACAGCCTGCCGCTGGAAGAGCAGGCGCTATTCCAGACGATCCTGTTGATCCCGATCGGTGCGCTAGTGGTTGTATTCCTGCGCGTACTCGTGGGTGTGAAAACGTCAGGGACCTTTATGCCAGTACTGATTGCTCTGGCGTTTATTCAAACCACCCTACTGACCGGTTTGATTGGTTTCCTGCTCATCGTGGCGGTTGGCTTAATTATCCGTAACTATCTCTCGTACCTCAATTTGCTCTTAGTCGCGAGGGTCTCGGCGGTCATTATTACGGTCATTGCCATCATCTCGATCTTTACCGTGCTGGCGTACCGCATGGGCTTGAGCGCCGGGTTAACGGTGACGTTCTTCCCGATGATCATCTTGGCGTGGACCATTGAGCGGATGTCGATCCTTTGGGAAGAAGAAGGTCCCAAACAGGTATTGGTACAGGGCGGTGGCAGCCTGCTAACAGCGGTGCTGGCATTCCTTGCAATGAATAACCCGTGGGTACGCCACATCACCTTCAACTTCCTGGGTGTGCAGCTCATCTTGATGGCCTTTATTCTGCTATTGGGTAATTACACGGGCTATCGCCTGCTGGAACTTCGTCGTTTCAAACCCATTACCGAAGATGAGAAGCCTTCATGAGCTGGCTAAAAAACTGGACGTGGCCGACCCGCCTTCGGGATAAAGGCATTGTGGGCATGAACCGGCGTAATATTCGTTATATTGGCCGGTACAATGCGCGCCGGTTATATCCTCTAGTGGATGACAAGCTCAAAACAAAGCTACTGGCTCAGCAGTATGGCATTACCACGCCCGAACTCATCGGTACGGTGACGACACAGTTTGGCGTTAAGCATATGAGTGACATGCTTGACGGCCATCAGGGCTTTGTTGTCAAACCGGCCAAAGGGAGTGGTGGTAAGGGTATTCTTGTTATTGAAAAGGTAGAAAATGGCCTTTTCTACAAACCCAGTGGTGCCAGCCTGACGATGGAAGACATTGAGCGACACGTCTCAAACCTTCTCTCGGGCCTTTATTCATTAGGCGGCTCGCCCGATGTAGCGGTCATTGAAACGCTGATTAACTTTGATGAAAGCCTGCTTGAGTACACCTATGAGGGTGTTCCTGACATTCGCGTGATTGTCTTCAAGGGCTACCCGGTGATGGCCATGATGCGCCTCTCCACGGCGGCATCCGATGGTAAAGCTAACCTTCACCAAGGGGCTGTCGGGGTTGGCTTGAACATCGCCACTGGAGCAGCGCTACGGGGTGTGCAGTTTGACCGCCCTTGCTATAGCCACCCCGATACGGGGCATGACCTGGCAAGCCTTGTCGTGCCCCAGTGGGAAACTCTCCTTCACCTGGCGGCGGGCTGCTACGAGATGACCGGCCTTGGCTATCTGGGTACCGATATGGTGCTGGATCGCAAGCACGGCCCCATGCTACTGGAGCTAAACGCCCGCCCCGGTTTAGCGATTCAAATGACCAATGGTGAGGGTCTGCGTCGCCGGCTGGACTTGATTGAGCGTCAGCCTGATAACGTGCCGGTGGCTAAGCGCGTAGCGTTCGCCCAGCACCATTTTGCGCGTAAAAGCGAGCTGGTCGATAACCCTGACACACCCTCGGCAACGGCGTAGACTACACGCGAGACGTTCAACGAGCTATCTAATGACTGAAGCGAATACGCTATTGCAGCAAGCAGAATCTCAGTGTCACACGCGCGGCGTTCGGTTTACCCCGATACGCCGCCGGGTACTTGAGCTTATCGCAGAAAACGGTGGCGGCCTCAAAGCATATGATCTGCTGGATCAGCTCTCCACTGAGCATGCCGCTGCCCGCCCGCCTACTGTCTATCGCGCGCTGGAATTTCTGATCGAACAGGGGCTGGTGCATCGCATTGAATCGCAAAATGCCTATGTGGCCTGCGCATGCCCAGAGCACGCCCATGGCTTCCAGCTACTCATCTGTCGCCAGTGCGGCTACGTCGAAGAGCTGCACCTTGATGAAATTAGCGATCAGCTTGCCGCCCTGGCCCAGCGCCAAGGCTTCAACGTTGAGCGCCAAACGATTGAGCTTCAGGGCTTATGTCAAGCATGCCGATCCGTGAGTAATGCCTAATGTCCCAATTTGATGAACTCGCCCCTCAACAGCTTTTTAAGGCGTTAGAGTCAGCGACCACAACAGCCTCCCTGCCCAAGCTTGCAACGCTACTAGATGCCGTTCGCTTTAATGAAGACGGCCTGATTCCCGCCATTGCCCAGCAACATGATACGGGCGAAGTACTGATGATGGCGTGGATGAACCGAGAAGCCCTGGAAGAGACGTTAACAACGCAGCGAGTTTGCTACTTCTCACGCTCGCGCCAAAAGCTATGGCGTAAAGGTGAGACATCTGGCCAGCAACAGCGCCTTAAAAGCGCAGCGCTAGATTGCGATGGGGATACGCTGCTGGTTCAGGTGGAGCAAACTGGTCCCGCGTGCCATACCGGCCGTCGCAGCTGCTTTTATGTGTCGCTCGGTGCAGACAGCGCCAAGATTACCAGCGAGCCGCTGATTGATCCGGCCACGCTATACGGCAAAAAAGCGCCGTGAAAACTTGGCTGTTCGCCATTAAACAGGTTTTTCTTAAGCTGCTAGCAGCAGTGATGGTAGGCTGTATTCGCGTATACCAATACACCATCAGCCCACTGCTTGGACCCCGCTGCCGTTTCTGGCCAAGCTGCTCTTCCTATACCATCGAGGCCATCCAGGTGCACGGCCCTTTCAAAGGCGGCTGGATGGCCGCCAAACGCATCGTGAAATGCCACCCAGGTAGCCCAGGCGGCATGGACCCGGTGCCCGGTGGGCGCAGCGAAGCGCTCTGCCGTGAAGATGACGACCGCCCTGCTGAGCGTTGCCGCTCAACCTCCTGCCGCCACTAACGTTTATCCTAGCTTAGCCACCTGATAGATACGCTCTAACATGGCGTGCAGGCCGTTACTGCGCGTGGGTGAAAGGTGGTTATCAAGCCCGAGATCTTTCAAGAAATGCGGCTCGGTCTGATTGATCTCTTCGGCTGTGCGCTCACTGTATATACGCAGCAACACGGCGATCAGCCCTGATACGATGGCAGCATCCGACGTAGCCTTAAACACCAGTTTGTCGCCTGCCTGTTCATGGCACATCCACACGTTGGATTGGCAGCCTTGGATTTTATATTCTTCCGTACGACGCTCCTCCGGAAAGTCAGGCAGCTGCTTTCCCATATCAATAATGTATTGATAACGGTCCATCCAGTTATCAAACATCTCAAACTCTTCGACCAGCTCCTGTTGGGCTAGCTCTGCGCCTGAAGTTGCCATGGCGTATCCTTTGGGTTGATGAATCACAGTCGCGGCTATTATAACGTTTCAGCCCCTGTTTTTGGGGGCGTTTTCAAGCGGTGGCGCTGCTGCTCTTGATGCCACTCATCGGCTTCGGTGTGCAAATAACGGCTGGTGGTATCTAGCTTGGCATGGCGAGCGCTTTCCGCTAAGTAGCGCAGGCTAACGCCGGATTGGGCCTGATGAGTGATCGCCGTATGCCTCAGCCAGTGAGGCGTTGCTCGGCGAAGCGCATTCACATACGCAGGCTTACCGCCCTCCTCTTCTAGCACATCAGCGGCCTTGGCAAAGGTTTCCTTAATCAATCGGTAAAGCTGGTTATCGCTAATGCCTCGGCGTTTATCCAGCGCACGAATGATTGGCGCTGGCTCATGGTAGCTTGGCAGTGCCTTTAGCCCTAGCGCTGCCCGCCATGTTTTCAAACTCTCCAGCATGTCATCAGGCACCGGAATACGAGCCTGTTTACTGCCCTTGCCTATCACACGCCACCACCAGCGCCCCTCCACCTCATGAAAATCATCCATTTGGGCGCTGGCCATCTCACTAATACGTGGCGCCAATAGATAAGCAAAGCTGAAGATGAAGCGTCGGCGCGCATCCTCGTACATGAGGCGAGCATCATCACTACTCAAAGGTTGGTTTAACCACTGCCAAAACCAGGCCCACAGCGGTTGCTCCAGATAGCGCTCTATGGCCTGCGACTGATTATTCATTCGTCGTGCTTTATCGCGCATCAGCACAAACGGGTTATGCCTAACCCACCCTGCTTCTACCAGCCAGCTAAATAAGCCCTGAAGAATAATCAAGCTCTGCCGGCGACTAGCGGGCGACAGTCCGTTTCTAAATGGCCGCCACTCAGGATGCTCTCTTGACTTTGAAGGCCCCACCCACGCCGCCCGCGGCTGAGGGTCTTCTAGAAAGGCTTCAAACTGGCGCAGCGCCTCGCGGTTCATATCACGTAAGCCTTTCCCTTGGCTGACCAGCCAAAGCAGCAGTCTCTCCGCTTCTCGGCGGTAGCTTTTTAGCGTTTGCGGGCTGTCACGGTACTCCGCCAGCCATAGCCGCACGGCCTGGTAGTCATTTTCCGCCTCGATTCGCGGGTACTGAGTAGACGCGAGGACAGATTGGCTTGTTGCCCAGTGCTCCTCCTCTATCAGGCTTGGCATTGCAGTGAGGTTATCGCCGCTGTTTAAGCCATTATGTGGCGTTTCGGGTGGCATTTCAGCGCCTTCTTCGTCGTTATTCAATGGGTTAAGTGTGGCGCTACGCCTCATAAAATTCAAGATAATGGGCGTAATCTTGAATTTTATGCTATAAAATAAATAATATTACGTTTTATGTATTACGTAATTATTGTTTTTTTCAGACACAGCCACGACAATAGCGCTCTTTGACTGGCAAAGGATAACGACCATGGCACGCAGCGGAATTCAGTACAGTGACGTTCAGCAAGCGATTGATACACTGCTGGCCCGCGGGGACACACCCAGCGTGCAGCGCATCCGTGAAGTGCTCGGCACTGGCAGCTTTACGACCATTAGTGAGCATTTCCGCCTATGGCGCACCGAGCGTGAACACAATCGTGACGTACCGCCCCCCAAAGGCGTGCCTGAAGTCGTGGTCACTGTGGCCAGCGAGCTATGGCGCGAAGCGCAAGAGGTTGCCAACCAGGCACTGGTACACTATCGGGAGGATGCCAATCGTCAGGTGGAGAGCGCGCAGCAAGAAGCTGCCGAAGCGCTTCAGCAGGCCGCCAATGCAGAGCAGCGCGAAAGTGCCCTGGCAGAGCATTTACGCCATACCGAACAGCGCTTAGAAGCGCTTCACCGCGACTTGGGAGAAAGCCAAACCAACGAGCGCCACTGGCAGCAGCAGGCAGAAAAAGCAGCTCACGAGGCCAGCCAATACCGCGAGCAGCTTGAGCAAGCCAAGCAAACCCTTAAAGCCAACCAAGACCGCTTTGTCGAACAACAGGAAGCGCAGCAGAAAGCCTGGGAGCAGCGCTTAGCCCAGGAGGAGCAGCGTAATGAGGCATCAGAAGGCAAGCTGATGGCACTGCTGGATACGCTACGACAGGAGCGCGCCCAAGAAGAGAAGTTGCTGCAAAAGCGTTTACAGCAGTGGGAACAGCGAGCGGAAGCGCTCAGCAACGAGCTTCAAAACAAGAACGAAGCGATTCATCAGTATCAGCAGGACAACAACACCCAACAGCAGCGTCTGGCCGAACTGGAGCGTCACAACGCGGAACTGCAAACCCAGCGAAACGAGCTACAGACGAGTCTGGATAAAGCCACCCAGACGTTAGAAACACACCAACAACAAGCGCGAGACAGCGACCACTGGCAAGAGCAGCTATGGCAGCGTATGGCATCATTGCAAGCGCAGCTGGCAGACCTGCCCAACACGCTCGCCAGTAGTAGTGACGAAACACCAGAGACAAAAAAGCCATCCCGATAACGGGATGGCCAATGGTGGTTAGGGCATTAAAAGATTAGGAGTAGCTGTCCAGTCGATTAAGACTTGCTGGGCTCACCGCTCTGCTCATCGGGTAACTCCCAAGTGCCCTTTTCGGTCCATGGATCGTTTTCCGGAAACTCTTCGATATTGATTTCTGGCTCATCGTAATCGGGCTGGAAGCGCAAATCGTAGTGCGCCGCCCTAACCATAGAAACCATCAGCAACACGGAAATCAACAGCAGTGGTACGCCGCTGACGATACTGGCAGTTTGCAGCGTCTGCAGCCCACCTAAGAAGAGTAGCGACATGGGCAAGAGCGATAGCGTAAAGGCCCAGAATAGGCGATGCCACCGCGCTGGCTCTTTATCGAGCTTCTTCTCTGCGGCAGAAGAGAGAATGTAGGCAATCGAATCAAAGGTAGTGGCAGTGAAAATAGACAGCAGAATCACCACTGCTAACGTCACCAGCCAAGAGAGCGGCAGTTGGCTCAGCACCGCATAAAAGGCCGCATTAGCTGACTGATCGTTCATCACCTGGATAACGTCCAGCGTGCCTGAAAGCTGTAGGTAAAGGCCATAGTTGCCCAGGATGATGAAAAACAGCGCGCAGCCCAGTGAGCCAAAGAAAATCGATCCGGCCACCATGGTTTTGATGCGGCGCCCTTTCGAAATGCGCGCAATAAACAGGCCCACGGTTGGCGCAAATACCAACCACCAAGCCCAATAAAAAATCGTCCAGGATTGATGGAAACCGGTGTCTTCGAAGCCATTCAGGTCACCGAAAGGCTCTGTCCACGTCGCCATTTGAACCAGGTTGCTGAGCATTAAGCCGATGGAGTTTAGGCCAGTATCTAAAATAAATACGGTAGGCCCCATCACCAAGACAAACAGCAGCACGGCTAAACCAAGCCACATGTTGATGTCGGACAGCATCTCGATGCCGCCCTTCAAACCGCGCCATGCACTTACCGCAAAGATCGCCGTGGTACCTACCAGTACCGCAATTTGGCTGGTGGCATTAGGGGTGAAGGAGAACAGACCACCCAGCCCTTCATTGATCAACGGTACCAGAATACCTAGTGACGTTGCGCCGCCGCCCAGCATGCCAAAAATAAATAGAATATCAATGATGTTGCCCAGCCAGCTTCTAGCCAGTTTCTCACCTAGCACGGGGCGAATGGCTTCACTGATGCGCAGCACTTTATGTTTACGCACATGAAGGAAGTAAGCCATGGGCAGTGCGGGAACAAGGTAGATCGACCAAGCAATAGGGCCCCAGTGGAACATACCGTAAGTCGCTGCCCATGCGGTTGCCTCCTCAGAGAAAGGCTCGACATGAAAGGGAGGGTTCTGCAGGTAGTACATCCACTCGACCATACCCCAGAACACAACCGCCCCGCCGATGCCTGCTGCGAACAGCATTGCGCCCCAGGAGAGCAGCGAAAACTCCGGCTCGGCGTCTACATCGCCCAGCTTGATTTGCCCTATATCGCTAAACACGATGTAGAACATAAAGCCCAGCGAAGCGACGCCCATGGCGAGATAGAGCACGCCAAAGTTAGTGGTCACGAAGCTTTGCGCTGCCATCACCCAGACGCGGCCCATCTCTGGAAACAGTATGAGCGGAAGCGTCACCGCAAGTAGCAGGCCCAAAGACCCGAAAAAGATAGGTTTATGGATATTAGAAAACACAGATGAGCGTTTAATGGCCGTCTCTCCATGGCACTTTGTTGGGAATTCTCTCGCCATAACGGCTTAGAGAATAGCTTTACAATAGTGTTACATGGAATAAACGTTGACTGCCAGCAGCGGCTTCTATCGCCTATTGTTTTCGCATATCAAAGCGCACACAAAAAAAGCCCAGCAGTGGCCTGCTGGGCTTTTGCGACGCTAGCAAAGTATCTGAAGGATGCTCTAGCGGTAATAAGCGTTCGTTGTATCAGTATGGTCAGTCACGTCGCGAATGCCTGCCAATTCAGGGATGCGATCCATCAGCGTTTTCTCTACGCCATCTTTAAGCGTGAGATCCACCGCTGCACACCCTTGGCAACCGCCGCCAAACGCTAGAATCGCCACGCGGTCTTCTGTCAGCTCGACAAGCTTAATCTCGCCACCGTGAGCCGCTAGTCCAGGATTGATTTCACTGTAGAGCGTATAGTTGATACGGTCTTCCAGCGGGCTGTCGGCATTCACCTTGGGCATTTTAGCGTTGGGTGCTTTAATCGTCAGCTGTCCGCCCATACGGTCAGCGTTAAAGTCGACAACCGCTTCTTCTAAAAACGCTAGGCTGTTTTTATCGAGAAATACACCAATCTTCTCAAGTTCCAGCTTCACGTCGGTAGGCTCTTCTTCCCCAGGACGGCAATAGGCTAAGCAGGTTTCTGCATAGGGCGTGCCGGGCTGAGTGATGAAGATGCGTACAGCGATGCCTTCAACGTTCTGCTTTTCCAGCAGTTCCGCTAAGTAGTCTTGTGCGCTGTCGGTAATGTTAATGCCGGGCGCTTCGATAGTCGTGGTCATAAGGGATGTTATCCTCCCGTGGTAGTGGCAGTGCCACTTCACATGTCATTTATGCCTATGGTAAGCAAAACCGCGTGCCGACACAATCCCGAGTGTTTTAGTCGGCTATTGCTCTCGCCTATGAGTGCGGCTAATAAGGATGCTGCAATAACTTCACGCCCACGCTTGCTGCCCTATGGGGCGCCCTTTGGTATGATAGCCGCCGCTCAACTAATGACGACGACGATAAAAATATCCTTTCTGACTGAGACGCTGGAGATTTCCCCCTGCCATGGCTGCTAGTGATTTGACTGCTTCCCTCACCCAACGCCTTGCCCAACGCATCCTGATTCTGGATGGCGGCATGGGCACCATGCTGCAGAATGCCCAGCTCAGCGAGGATGATTTCCGCGGTGAACGCTTCCGCGATTGGCCGTCGGATTTAAAAGGTAATAATGACCTACTAGCGCTGACCTGCCCGGATGTCGTCGCTCGTATTCACCGCGATTACCTGGAAGCTGGCGCGGACATCCTGGAAACCAACACGTTTAACAGCACCCGTTTATCCCAGGCCGACTACGGCATGGAAGACTTGGTGCCCGAGCTTAACCGTGAATCGGCACGCTTGGCACGCGAAGTGTGCGATGCGGTTGCCGCCGAGACCGATATCCCACGTTACGTGGCCGGGGTGCTAGGCCCAACGTCACGCACGGCATCACTCTCTCCAGACGTTAACGACCCCGCAAAACGTAACGTGACGTTTGATGCGCTTCGCGAAAACTACTACGAAGCGGCCAGTGCCCTGATCGAAGGCGGCGCTGACCTGATCATGATCGAAACGATCTTTGATACGCTTAACGCTAAAGCCGCTATCTATGCGCTTGAAGAGCTGTTTGAGGATCTTGGCCGCCGCCTGCCGGTGATGATCTCCGGCACGATTACCGATGCTTCCGGGCGCACGCTTTCCGGGCAAACCACGGAAGCCTTCTGGAACTCCGTGCGTCATGCCAACCCGCTCTCCGTGGGCTTGAACTGTGCGTTGGGTGCTGAAGAACTCCGCCCCTATTTAGAAGAGCTCTCCACCAAAGCCGACACGTTTGTGTCTGCTCATCCCAATGCGGGCTTGCCCAATGAGTTTGGTGAGTACGACCAAACGCCTGAAGAGATGGCCGCCATCGTCAGCGAGTTTGCCCAGAGCGGTTTAGTCAACATTATTGGTGGCTGCTGCGGGTCAACGCCTGAACATATCCGTGCCATTGCCGATGCCGTGCGCCCTATGGCGCCCCGCATAATACCGGAGCGCAGCAAAGCGTGCCGCCTGTCGGGTCTTGAGCCGTTTAATATTGAAGCCGACTCCCTGTTTGTTAACGTTGGTGAACGTACCAACGTGACCGGGTCGGCACGTTTTAAGCGCTTGATCGTTGAAGAAGATTTCACCACGGCGCTGGAAGTTGCTTTAGAGCAGGTGGAAAGCGGTGCCCAGATTATCGACATCAACATGGACGAGGGCATGTTGGAGTCGAAGGAAGCCATGGTGCGCTTCCTGAACTTGATTGCGGGCGAGCCGGACATTGCCCGCGTGCCCATCATGATCGACTCCTCGAAATGGGACATCATTGAAGCAGGCCTGAAATGCGTTCAAGGCAAAGCGGTTGTTAACTCGATCTCTCTGAAAGAAGGCGAAGCCGCCTTCCGCGAGCAGGCAACCAAATGCCGCCGCTTCGGGGCGGCGATTGTCGTCATGGCGTTTGACGAAGAGGGCCAAGCCGATACGTTTGCCCGCAAAACCGAAATCTGCGAACGCGCTTATCGGCTGCTCGTGGACGAGATTGGTTTTCCGCCGGAAGACATCATTTTCGACCCAAATATCTTCGCCATCGCCACGGGCATTGAAGAGCACAATAACTACGCCGTCGATTTTATCGAAGCCACTCAGTGGATTCGTGAGCACCTGCCCCACGCGATGATCTCGGGCGGTGTCTCCAACGTTTCGTTCTCGTTCCGGGGTAACAATCCGGTACGCGAAGCGATCCATTCGGTATTCCTCTACCACGCCATTCGTGCCGGGCTCAGCATGGGTATTGTGAACGCCGGTCAGCTAGCGGTTTACGATGACCTACCTGCCGAGCTGCGCGATGCAGTGGAAGACGTGGTGCTGAATCGTCGCGCTGATGGTACTGAACGCCTGTTGGACCTCGCCGACAAGTACAAAGGGGATGGCAGCGGCCCTGCCAAAAAAGAAGATTTGGAGTGGCGCAGCTGGCCCGTCAACAAGCGTATTGAACACGCGCTGGTGAAAGGGGTGACTGCCTTTATCGAGGAAGATACTGAAGAGGCTCGTGCCCAGGCCGCTCGCCCGATTGAGGTGATCGAAGGCCCGCTCATGGACGGCATGAACGTGGTGGGCGACCTATTTGGTGCAGGCAAAATGTTCCTGCCTCAAGTGGTCAAGTCGGCTCGCGTCATGAAGCAAGCGGTCGCTTATCTGATCCCCTATATCGAAGCGGAAAAAAGCGAAGACACCCAAGCCAAAGGCAAAATCGTCATGGCCACGGTTAAGGGTGACGTACACGACATCGGAAAAAATATCGTGGGCGTCGTGCTGCAGTGTAATAACTACGAAGTGATTGACCTGGGTGTGATGGTTCCCACCGAGAAAATTTTACAGGCCGCCATCGACCACAATGCCGATATCATCGGCCTCTCTGGCCTGATTACGCCCTCGCTGGATGAAATGGTCCATGTGGCCAAAGAGATGCAGCGCCGTGGTATGAACCTACCGCTGCTGATTGGCGGTGCCACCACCTCAAAAGCGCACACGGCAGTAAAAATCGAACCGCAGTACGAGCACCCCGTTATTTACGTGACGGATGCTTCCCGTGCGGTAGGCGTGGCCGGTAAGTTGCTGGCCCCCAATTTGAAATCTGCTTACGTGGCCGAGATTCGCGAAGAGTACGAAAAAGTACGCGAGCGTAACGCCAAGCGTCGCCCGAAAGCGGCTGACCTGGATTACACCCAGGCGCGTAAACGCCGCTTCCGCACCGACTGGGCAAATCATACCCCTGCCAAGCCGAACACGCTGGGTCTGATGACCTTTGACGATTACGACCTGGAAGAGCTGGTCGAGCGTATCGACTGGACGCCTTTCTTCATGAGCTGGCAGCTCGCCGGGAAGTACCCCAAGATTCTCAATGACGACGTGGTGGGTGAAGCCGCCCAAAACCTGTTTGACGATGCCAAAGTGATGCTGCGCAAGCTGATCGATGAAAAGCGCGTACAGGCGCGGGGCGTGATTGGCTTATGGCCCGCAAACAGCGTGGACGACGACGTGATAGAAGTTTACGCCGATGAGAGCCGCACCGAAGTAGTCGAGCGCTTACACCATATTCGTCAGCAGACCACCAAAGGCCGCGACGGCATCTGCTACAGTCTGGCCGACTTCATCGCTCCTAAAGAGAGCGGCAAGCCGGACTGGATTGGCGGTTTCGCCGTGACTACTGGCCACGGTGTTGACGAGCTCTCCAAGGCCTATGAGGCAGCGGGCGATGACTATAACGCCATCATGGTGCAGGCGCTCACCGACCGTTTGGCAGAAGCCTTTGCCGAACGTATGCACGAGAGAGTACGG
>NZ_JAMZBE010000021.1:0-35099 GCF_024158645.1 Halomonas sp. 707B3 | reverse complement strand
GTTCATGGCCATTTTGACGTTGGTAAGGTCCACATCAGAATGGTCCGCTTTGACGCGGATTTTGACGTTGTAGTCGATGACGCGTTTCACCGCGACGAGTACTTTCATAGGTTCCTCGCTTGGCTTGTGTATAGAAGCCGTTAACCCGGACAGGCGTCACCAAGAAAATGGCGACGCTAAAAATTCATGCAAGCGTTTGATAGGGCAGTAAATGAAAAACCCTATCAATTTGCCACAGCCCACCTGCCAGCAACAACACTCAATTCGTGCGGCCTTGGTCGTAGCACACCATGATCATCGCTGTTATCAACGCTCATAAAGTGTGCATTTGCCATCGTAGGGGTGACCTGACACAGGTATTATGCCTATCATGGGAGATAACCAGAAGCAAACGACCGTTTTAAATTAAGGCCATCTTTTCATAAGCTAGTTCTCAATCGCTAGTTAGCGAAAAGATGGTGCTTATGAGAATAAGGAGAAACCGGGTGGAAAACGTTGAACGTGATGTAATGGAATTTGACGTTGTTATCGTTGGCGCAGGCCCGTCAGGCCTCGCAGCCGCTTGTCGTTTAATGCAGCAGGCTAACGAGGCAGAGCAGGAGCTCACCGTCTGTGTCGTCGAAAAAGGCTCTGAGGTAGGCGCCCACATTCTTTCCGGCGCAGTATTCGAGCCGCGCGCACTGGCTGAGCTTTTCCCCGACTGGGAGGAGCGCGATGCTCCCCTTAATACACCAGCCGTTCGCGATGATGTGTATCTATTAAAAGACGCAGAAAAAGCGCAAAAAATTCCTAATGCGCTGGTGCCGAAAAGCATGCATAACACCGGCGGCGATTTAACTCGCTACGTGATTAGCGCAGGCAACCTGTGCCGCTGGCTGGCCGAGCAGGCGGAATCGCTGGGCGTTGAAATATTTCCTGGTTTTGCCGCTCAAGAAGTCATCATTGAAGATAATGTGGTACGCGGCATTTTGATTGGCGATATGGGCGTAGGTGCTGACGGTACGCCCAAAGACGGCCATATGCCGGGCATGGAGCTGCGCGCTAAGTACACGCTGTTTGCAGAGGGCGCACGGGGCCACCTAGGCAAGCGACTGATCAATGACTTCTCACTGAATGCTGGACGCGACCCGCAGCATTACGGCATCGGCTTGAAAGAACTATGGGATGTGCCCGCCGAGAAGCACGAACCCGGCTTGGTAGTTCACGGCTCCGGCTGGCCACTAGACAGCAACACCCACGGCGGTTGGTTCCTCTACCACGCGGAAAACCAGCAGGTGGTAGTGGGCCTGATTATGGACCTCGGTTACCAGAACCCGTGGCTTTCCCCGTTCGATGAATTTCAGCGCATGAAACACCACCCGGTGCTCAGCCAGTACCTGGAAGGCGGCAAACGGGTAGCTTACGGCGCACGGGCCATTGCCAAAGGAGGGTTCAACTGCCTGCCGAAAATGACCTTCCCCGGCGGCCTGTTGATTGGTTGTGATGCGGGCACCCTGAACTTTGCCAAGATTAAAGGCCTGCATACGGCGATGAAGTCTGGCATGGTCGCTGCAGAGAGCGTTTTTGAAGCCATCAAAGATGGCGATGAGGGTGGCCAAGAGCTTGCCAGCTTTACCAGCAAGTGGGAAGCCAGCTGGGCCTACCAGGAGCTGAAAGAGAGTGCGAGCTTCGGCCCTGCCATTCACAAATATGGCACGGTTGGCGGCGGCGCCTATAACTTCGTGAACCAGCTGCTGGGCAATAAACTACCCAACGTTCATGACACCACTACCGACCACGGCGCGTTAAAGCCAGCCGCTGAGTTCGAGAAGATCAACTACCCGAAACCAGATGGCAAACTGTCGTTTGATAAATCCACCTCGGTGTTCTTGTCCAATACGAACCATGAAGAGGATCAGCCCTGCCACCTGCGCCTCGCAGACCCAGAGCTGCCGATTCGTGACAACCTGCCCAAGTATGCTGAACCCGCTCAGCGCTACTGCCCGGCAGGGGTGTATGAGGTGGTTGAGGATGATCAGGGCAAGCCACGCTTCCAGATTAACTTCCAGAACTGCGTGCACTGCAAAACCTGCGATATCAAAGACCCCGCCCAGAATATTACCTGGGTAGCCCCTGAAGGCGGTGGCGGCCCGAACTATCCAAATATGTAACAGGCCAAATATGTAACAGGGATCGCAATGGTGCAGCTGGCTACGCTGGCTGCACAGGAGGCTCCATCACCTCAATAGGTGCACGGCGGGCGATGAGACGACGTCGCCCGGCTTGCACAAACCGCACATCAATCACCGGGTCGGACGGATTACCCTCTACTGCCGCCACTTCGCCTTCTCCAAACACTGCGTGCAGCAAGCGCTGACCGGGGTAGTAGTGGCTACCCGCTTGGTAACCAGCTGAAGACTCCTTCACCTGTGGTGCGGCTAAGGCAATGTCGGCGCGCCCTACTCTTTCCAAGTAACAGGCCACTAAGCTAGGGGATTGCACTTCTAACGGCGTATCTGGCGCCTGCTGATTGGCTAAACAAGCGGCGACACGCATACCATCCTGCCAGGCACTTTCGGCAATAAAACGGCTTGGCCGATGTGCACCTCCGTCGTGAAGAACCAGCAACTGCTCCTTGGCACGCGTGATGGCCACATAAAACAGCCGCCGCTCCTCCTCTAAGCGCTCATCATTCAGCGGGTTATCGCGGCTATAGTGGGGAAAGTCTTCTTCATTAACGCCTGCAACGGCCACTAGCGGCCACTCGAGGCCCTTGGCACCGTGCACGGTACTGACCAGCACGCCGCCAGCCTGATTCTCCACCGGACGTTCAAGTAGCTCAATGAAGGCGTCTGGATCTTGTACGCTCTCAGCCTGCTCAATCAGCACGTCGAGCAAACGCACGTCCTCCTCTCCTTTATCGCGTCTAGCGGCGGCACGTTTCAGCGTTTTTTCAGCGTCAATCGTCTCTACTACATGGCTGAGCAATTTGGCCGGGGGCCATGCGCTAAGTTGGGGCAGCTCACACAGTAGCTCCCAGCGTTTTTTTAGCGTGCGCCGCTGTAACGGTTTTAGCGCTGCCAGAACGGGCTCGTGCCGCTCCGGCCACTGCTGGGTTGTCGCTAACTGGTAAGCCAGACGCTGCAGGCGTTCACGGGCGACAAAGGGGGTTGGCTGAGATAACAGCAGCAGCAACTGCTCTGGGTCGTGAAGCAGTTCTGGACGCCTGGAGAGTTTCAGATAACCTGCCAACGCCTGCACCAGGGGCAAGCGGAACACGAAGCGATCTTCTCGCAGCAGACGAAAGGGGATACCCGCCTGCAGCAAGGCAAGCTGGAAAGGCACCGAGAGCGCCCAGCTTCTTACCAGCAAGCTGGCATCACTGAGCGCTCGCCCTTGCGCCTGCCAATCCACTAAAGTATCGAGCAGCATGCGGCTACCCTGCCCCACCGATACGCGCGTATTGGGATTACTCGCTTCGGCTAGGCAAAGCTGATCAGGCCGCCGCTGGTTGGCCATAATGGCGTGGTTGGCCGTCAGCGCTAGCGCATGACCATGGCGAAAAGTGATGGAGAGCGGATAGTCAGTGGCTTTTCCAAACGTGGCCGTAAAGTTCTCCAACATGGTGTCAGGGCGAGCACCGCGCCACTCATAAATGCACTGGTTGGCATCGCCTACGGCCATCACATTGGCGCTTGGCCCGGCAAGCACAGCTAACAGCCGCTGCTGAACCGTATTGATATCCTGGTACTCATCGACAATCACATGATCCAAAAAGCCTTCTACCCGCTGACGCAGTGAGGCATCGGCTTCCAACGCTTGCAAGGGGCGATAGAGCAAATCGGCGTAGGTCATAACGCCTTCAGCGTGCAGCAGCCGTTCGGCTTCATCAAACGCTGCTGGAAAGTAGTCGGTATCCGGCTCGTAATTCAGGCGTTCATAGAGCGTCGCCGCCGATAGCATTTCAGCTTTTACCAACCCACAGAAGTGGGCTAACGCCTCCAGACGGTCACCTTCCAACGCTGCGTCACGGCGCTCTACCTGCTCCACAAGCACATTGAGGCTGGCTTGACGCAGCAAGCGTTCCATTTGCCATTCAGCAGACAGCAGTCGTCTGGGCGCTAGCGCCCCCCAGCGGCACAGGCTTTGGGTCAGCCGGTGGCCTAGGGAGTGAAAAGTACGAACGTCGGGCAACGGCTGGCCTGCTGGGGCCATGCTGGCTAGGCGACGCTGGAAGTCATCTTTCGCTGAGCGGTTAAACATCAGCACCAGCATTCGCTTGGGAGAAACGCCACTGCCTAACAG
Source organism: Halomonas sp. 707B3 (assembly GCF_024158645.1). Lineage (NCBI taxonomy): Bacteria > Pseudomonadati > Pseudomonadota > Gammaproteobacteria > Oceanospirillales > Halomonadaceae > Halomonas > Halomonas sp. 707B3. The sequence goes on along the minus strand of NZ_JAMZBE010000021.1, from coordinate 30,815 downwards.
GTGGAGCACTCGGGCAGCCATGGTCGTGGTTTTACCTGCGCCCGCCACGGCGGCTACACGCGCATGCCCTTCCCTATGGTGAACAACAGCTTGCTGCTCGGCGGTTAACTTCACGGCGCCTCACTTGGCACGCTATCGCTCCACTGGCCAAGCAGGTGCCAGCTTCCCGCACTATAGAGCTGACACTCGCTCTGGCCTGACGAATTTTCTTGCACGCGCGCCTGCTCTACCAAGCGATAGAACACGTTGCGGTGCAGTCGAGCCGCTAAACCGAACCGGATAGCACATTCGGGCGCTATCTCGCCGCTGGGAGAAGCAGTCAACCTCATGGGGTGCTCGGCATCCAGACGTACTACATCGTCAAATTGAGTCTTTAGCCACCAGGCATCATCGTGGAAATCCGCTTCGACCACGACAAAGGGGCGGTCCACTACGGCAATGTGCCAGCGCTCCACGGGAGTGACCAGGCAGTATCCATCGGCATCCAGACGCAGCAGGCTGGAGAGCAGCTTGGCAATCGCAGGACGAGCAAACGGCTGCCCTTCATGCAGCCAGGAGCCATCCTCCTGAATCAGGATATCCATTTCTCCTGATAGCGCGGGCTGCCAGGTATCAACAGGGGGAATAGATGCTGAGCCTTCTGACTGCTGCAATAGTCGATCAATATTCATCACCGACCTCCAGTGGTTGTCACCGCGTGTTACACCACAAGCCCAGACTGTGCCAAGGCCTCTTTGACATGGGCAGGCGCGTCTGGTGCCGCAGCGCGGAACAGATGGTAAAAATTAACGGTCGTTTGCATGGCAACTTCATCCACGCTGATGCCTCGTTCACGCGCAATACACTCCGCGACTTCAACGACCCAGGCAGGCTCATTGGGCTTACCGCGATAAGGGACAGGGGCCAAATAAGGGCTGTCGGTTTCAATTAACAGCCGATCCAGCGGAAGCTGACGCGCCAGTGTTCTGAGCGATGCCGCATTACGAAACGTAATAATGCCGGAAAGAGAAATATAGAATCCAAGCCGAACCGCCTCCCGCGCCATGTCCAGGTCTTCAGTAAAGCAGTGGATGACGCCGCCCACCTGAGGATTGCTGTATTCACGCAGCAGCGCCAGCGTATCCTCTTTGGCCTCGCGGGTATGGATGATGACCGGCAACTCTAGCTCATTCGCAGCGATGAGATGCCGCTTGAATCGCTCATGCTGAACGCTGACAGGCACGCTCTCCTGGTAGTGATAATCCAGCCCTGTCTCACCAATCGCTACCGCTCCATACTGTTCAGCAGCCTCTACGATATCGTCCACCGTCGGCTCATTTGGCGCTTGGTGGAGCGGGTGAAGGCCCGCGGAAATAGCCACATCGTGATGTGCTCTGGCAATGGCGGCCAAGCCCGGCAGCTCTTCTAACGTCGTAGAGATGGCTAAAAACTGGCTAACGTTGGCAGCACGGGCAGCATCCAACGTGGCGGCCACATCGCCGCCATGCGTATGCTCTGATAAACGGTCTAGATGACAGTGAGAGTCGACAAACATGCAGTGCTCTTTGGAAGTAAATAGGAGATAGCTAGCTTAGAGCGTAAACGAGGGAGGCGCTTTATCAAGCTGCCCGGCCAACAGGGTCTCGATACGGTCACGCACAGAGTAATCTTGCTGACTAAAGTGCACGCCAATGCCTGGCAGTCTTCGGCCACTAACACCTTCTGGCGAGATCCAAATCACCTGACCGGTGACGGAGAGTCGCTCGCTCTCCCCTGGCAGCGTTAGCAGCAGTACAACGGGTTGCCCGAGGCTATACAACGTTTTGGTAGGCACAAAAATACCGCCTCGATCCAAAAACGGCATGTAGGCAGATAGCAGCGTGGGCACGTCGGGTATCGTTAAAGAGAGTGCTTTTTGAGCAGCCATCACTACCTCATTGCATTAGATTGTCAGGACCGCAGCAGCGCAGACCAGCGCACCAGCCAAGCTTCAAGCACCAGCTGTGGATTCGGGTTTGCTCCAACGGCCAGCAAGCGGCGCTGCTCTCTGGCGTAATCTAATAGCCGGAACCAGTCCTGTACGCGGCCATTTTTCACCGCCTGGCGATAAAGCGGCGTTAAATCAGGATTGTGTAGCACGCTCTGCTCGCCCGATAGCCCCAGACGAATCAAGTCTTCAAGCCAAGCAATACCGTACCATAAGATCGCATCAATCGCTTGGCGATCCAGCCTCGCCGCCTCTGAAACAGGCTCTGCCCCGCGCACTAACTGTTCGAAACAGTCGTGAATCTGGTGGCGCAGCGCCCGTTCATCGGGAGCGGCCAGCTCAACCGCTAACAGGGGAAGGCCGCCTGACACTTGCCACCAGAAGTGAGCTTCATCGCCACCCAACTGCTGGGTCAGCCACCCTTTACAGTCATCAAAGGGCACGCTTGCTAGGGGCCACTGCTGGCAGCGCGAACGAATCGTTGGCAGCGTGCGGGAGGGCACATCTGAAAGTAGGATAAATAACGTTTTATCGCCGGGTTCTTCCAGGCTTTTCAACAGCGCGTTGGCGGCGGCAATATTCATGGCTTCAGCAGGTGAGATCACAATCACTCGGTAGCCACCCTGCTGCGCCGTTTGCGAGACAAACCGATTCACTTCGCGAACGGGGTCAATGCGGATTTGGCGCTTGCCCTCTTCTGGCGACACCCGCAGTAGATCAGGGTGATAGCCAGAGGCCAACATGGCGCAGCTGTGACACTGCCCGCAAGCCTGCTCGCCGGGCTGGGCACATAGCGTTCTAGCGATCAACGCTTCTGCCAACTGCTGCTTGCCAACCCCGTGGGCACCGCTAATCAGCAAGGCATGGGGCATGCGCCCGCTGTTGGCAAGGCGCACCAGCTGCTGCCAAGTGGCCTGATGCCAGGGCAATACGCCAGTTATTGCCATTGGGCAACCCGTTCTTCCAATACGTGGCTTAGCGCCGCTTGAACCACCTCTAGCGGCTGAGCTGCATCAATCACCGCAAAGCGCTCAGGCGAAGCGGCCGCGCGATCCAAATAAGCTCGGCGTACCGCCATAAAGAAATCCGCCTGCTCTTGCTCAAACCGGTCACGCTGGGTATTTAGGTCGCGTAGGCGGCCTTCTAACCGCTCTTTGGCAGCTTCGGGCGGCATATCCAGCAGCAGAGTGAGATCGGGGGTAAGGCCTTGCTGTACAAATTGCTCTAACTGGGCAATGCGCGCGGGGTTGATCCCGCGCCCGCCGCCCTGATAGGCAAAGGTGGCATCGGTAAAACGGTCACATACTACCCAGGCACCCCGTGCTAACGCTGGCAGGATTTTTTCCGCTAGATGCTGTGCACGGGCCGCAAAGACCAGTAACAGCTCGGCATCAACGCTCAGCGGCTCTTGGGGGGCAGGGTCAAGCAGCAGCTCACGAATTGCTTCTGCGCGGGGGGTACCACCCGGCTCACGGGTTCGCACCACTTCCATTCCCTGGGCCGTTAGCCATGCTTCGACAAACGCCATATTGGTAGACTTACCGACTCCCTCACCGCCTTCTAGGGTGATGAAGCGTCCGCGCTTGCTCATTGCTGCCCCTTACTCAATAGATACGCCATCGACATGTTCAGTGTTTAGCTATTTAACGGTTTCGAATATAGCGATTCACAGCATTGTTATGCTCGCGTAATGTGCGCGAGAAGTGATGCGTGCCGTCACCTCGGGATACAAAGTAGAGCGTTTCGCCGGGTAGCGGCTTCACCGCCGCCTCCAATGAGGCTCGCCCTGGCATGGCAATCGGCGTCGGCGGCATGCCGTCAATCACATAAGTATTGTAAGGGGTGGCTTCACGTAGGTCTGCCCGTGTGATGCGACCATCATAGCGCTCGCCCATGCCGTATATTACCGTGGGGTCTGTTTGCAGACGCATGCCACGCTCCATCCGGCGCTTAAATACCCCAGCAATCTCTCTGCGCTCTTCAGGCGCCCCGGTTTCCCGCTCAATCAGCGATGCCATAATTAGCGCTTCATAGGGCGTTTCAATGGTTAAATCGTCATCCCGTTCCGCCCATACTTGCTCCAAAATGCGCTCCATCCGATTTAACGCTTGGCTCAAAATATCGACATCGCTCATGCCCAGATGATAGCGGTAGGTATCGGGGAAGAACCAACCTTCAGGAAAGGTGTCCTCACGGTCCAGCAGCGTCATGACTTCTTCGTCACTCATGTCTGCCGTACGGTGTTCAAGCTTCGGCGCACTATTTAGCAGCGCACGCATTTGGCGAAAGGTCCATCCTTCAGGCACGGTCAGCGAATAAGTCACCACGTTATTACTGCCCAGCAGGGCCATCACCTCTCGCCCACTCATCCCCGGTGTGAGGCGGTACTCGCCAACCCGTAGACTTGGCACCTGCTCTGGGTCTATCCGCGCCAGTAGTTTAAATGCCCAGGCATCCTCAAGCACTCCTTGCGCCTCTAAATCGCGAATGACTTGATTAAAACCAGCTCCGGCAGGCACTTGATATAGGGTGGGTTCCTCTACCGCAATTGGCGCCGTTAGACGCTGCTGCCAATAAGCATAACCGCCGAGCGCAGCGGCAACGGCCAGCACAACCAATATTCCAAAGACGGTAAGTAACCGTTTCACGTTGACACCTCAATCTATTTATTTGGATTCTGATGCGGGAAACACACTGGGATAGCCCAGCAGGCGGTGAGCCTCACGCTGCAGTGGGTCTGGCCCTGCTAACACAGGCCAAGTCGCGATCAGGCCGCCCTGCGTATCAAGCAATTCACACACAGGCCACACGCCCTGTACCGAATTACCCACCCAAAGGCGTCCAACCTGTGGTAGTTCCGAGACTGTCAGCCCCTCTTCTTCAATAACGCCGTTAGCCAATAGCGCAGCGCGCAGAGTACCTGCCACGCCGCAGCGGTTTACCCGAGGGGTCAAAAGACGCCCTTCCGTTGACCAGAAGAGGTTCATACTGGTTGCTTCCACCATTTCGCCTGACTGGTCCGCTAACAGACCTTCGGCAATATGGCTCTCTTGCCACTCCTGGCGAGCTAGCACATTCTCCAAACGGTTAAGGTGTTTGATGCCCGCAAGCAGCGGTTGATGCCCTAAACGAAGATGGCACAAACGTACGCAGACACCGTGTTGCCACCGCTGCCCGTTGGTAACAAAAGGCGTTCGCCGAAAGATCAGCCTGGGCTCAGGATGATCAGGCAGCGCGTAGCCTCGGCCACCGCTTCCGCGTGTCAATATTAGTTTAAGTACTTCCAGCGCTGCCGCAGGGGGCGACTGCCACACCTGCGCCAGCTGTTGAGAGGTAGGCAACGGGATATTCAAGCGCCGACAGCCCTGTTCCAAGCGCGCGAGGTGATAATCCCAAAGTACGGGTACCCCATCGCGCAGCAGCACTGTTTCAAATACACCGTCGCCATACGCTAGCCCGCGGTCATCAAATGGCACCTGGGGCATGGGCATAAAAAGTTATACCTTTTTGAACAGCAGGGAGCCGTTAGTGCCACCAAACCCGAACGAGTTGGAGAGCGCTATATCAATACGCATATCCCGCGCGGTATGGGGTACGTAGTCGAGGTTGCAGCCCTCCTGAGGGTTATCCAGGTTGATAGTGGGCGGGGCGACCTGGTCACGGATTGCTAGAATACTGAATACCGCCTCTACCGCACCGGCGGCACCTAATAGGTGGCCAATCATCGACTTGGTTGAGCTAACGGCCACCTGCTGGGCCGCACTGCCTAACACTTTTTCAATAGCGCGACTTTCAGCCAAATCGCCGGCGGCAGTTGATGTGCCATGGGCGTTGATATACTGCACGTCTGCCGGATCAATAGCGGCATCTTTAATCGCATTGCGCATGGAGAGCGCTGCGCCGCGGCCATCTTCAGGCGGTGCGGTCATATGGTAGGCGTCATCACTCATACCAAAGCCAGCCAGCTCCGCGTAGATAGTGGCGCCACGGGCTTTCGCATGCTCGTACTCTTCTAGCACCAGCACCCCTGCACCATCAGACAGCACAAAGCCATCGCGGTCGGCATCCCAAGGACGGCTCGCTGCTTGCGGGTCATCGTTGCGCGTTGAGAGCGCGCGCGCGGCAGAGAAGCCACCTAAACCTAATGGTGTGGTGGCCATTTCTGCGCCGCCACAAATCATGACATCCGCATCGCCGTAGGCGATGGTGCGCGCGCTGTAGCCAATATTATGGGTACCGGTGGTGCAAGCCGTGGTAATCGCAATATTCGGCCCTTTAAAGCCGTGCTGGATCGCCATGTTGCCGGAAATCATATTGATAATAGAACCAGGCACAAAAAACGGTGATACCCGACGTGCACCGCCTTTATTGAGCGCATTATGGTTATGCTCAATCATTGGCAGCCCGCCAATTCCAGAGCCAATCGCCACGCCGATTCGCTCAGCATTCTCCTCTGTGCACTCTATCCCTGAATCCTGTACCGCCTGAGCACCGGCAGCCATACCGTACTGAATGAACAGATCCATTTTGCGAGCGTCTTTGGGGTTCAGGTAAGGGCTGATATCAAAATTCTTTACCGAACCGCCAAACCGCGTATTGAAGCCACTGGTATCAAAGTGCTCAATAGACGCTATGCCGCTTTTACCGGCGACAATGTTCGCCCACGACTCATTGACACTATTGCCCACTGGGGTCACCAGGCCTAACCCAGTTACCACTACCCTTCTTCGCGCCATCAGTTTCCTCCAGGCATCCATGGTGACACGACCCATCTGGGTCATTTGCTGCAGAAATTTGGTGACTAGTATAACGGAGATTGAACGTTATATTCATTGTGAGCGTAAAGCAAAAAAGCCGCCCCATATCAGGACGGCTTTTTTAAGACGGATGGGTGAGCACCCCACCCTGGTTCACAGCGTCGACCGCGCCCTTACTGGTGGGCGTTTACGTAGTCGATGGCTTCTTGAACCGTGGTGATTTTTTCAGCTTCTTCGTCAGGAATTTCAGTATCGAACTCCTCTTCCAAAGCCATCACCAGTTCAACGGTGTCCAGAGAGTCGGCACCCAAGTCTTCAGTGAAAGAAGAGCTATTCTGGATGTCTTCTTCTTTAACGTTCAGGCGCTCTGCCACAACTTTCTTAACGCGCTCTTCAATAGTACTCATCAACGTACTCCAGTCGTTCACATTAGCCGTTAGAGATAACCAGCTATTTGGAAACCGCAAGCCAAAAGCTGCGGGGTAGTTTATAGACGCCCTTAAGTTGACGCAACCGCCAAGCCTAAGGCCATCAACGCATATTCATACCGCCGTTCACGTGCAGCGTTTCACCAGTGATATAGCCTGCGGCATCGCTGGTTAAAAAGCCAACCGCTGCGGCGATCTCTTCCGGCCCACCTAAACGCGCCAGCGGAATCTGCTTTAGCAGCATTTCATGCTGGGCTTCAGGCAGCGCTTCGGTCATGTCGGTGGCGATAAAACCAGGCGCAACGGCGTTTACGGTAATGGCACGGGAAGCAACCTCTCGCGCCAACGCCCGGCTAAAGCCTTCCATACCTGCCTTAGCAGCAGCGTAGTTAGTTTGGCCCAGGTTGCCCATGGTTGCCACTACAGAGCTGATCGATACAATCCGCCCGAAACGCGCCTTGGTCATGCCACGAAGACACGCCTTGCTGACGCGATATACAGATTTGAGGTTGGTATCCATGACGGAATCCCACTCCTCCTCTTTCATCCGCATCAGGAGGTTATCACGAGTGATACCCGCATTGTTAACCAAAATAGTCGGGGCACCAAAACGCTCGCCAATGGTTTTCAGGACCTCATCAATGCTCGCTTGGTCCGTCACGTTCAGGCACATACCAGCGCCTTCAACCCCGTTAGCTTTCAGGTCGGCATCGATTTTTTCTGCGCCAGCTTCGCTGGTCGCTGTGCCGATGACAATACGCCCTTGGCGGCCCAGTTCATGGGCGATAGCGCGACCAATGCCGCGGCTCGCACCGGTCACCAAGGCAACTCGTTTTTCTTGCGTCATAACACGTTTCCTTCCACTGAACTAAGCAAGGGTAGCTGAAAATAGCCGTTTATCACGCACTACCTGCTAATGTTTCTCGCGCAAGCTCAAGCGCTGCATCCAAGCTATCGGGGTCATTCACCGCTAGCCCCTTGGCACCGCGCACAATACGTTTATTAAGACCTGTCAGCACTTTGCCTGGGCCACACTCAATGAAGACATTAGCACCTTGCTCAGACATTGCTTCAACGCAGGAGGACCAACGTACTGGCTGGTAGAGCTGCTCAATTAAACGAGTGCGCAGCGTATCAACATCTGCATGCGCCTGGGCATCGACGTTCTGAATAACAGTATAGCGAGGGGCACGTAGCTCAATCGCCTGCATCGCTTCGGCAAGACGCTCAGCAGCAGGTCGCATCAGCGCGCAGTGAGAAGGAACAGACACAGGGAGGGCAAGTGCGCGCTTAGCGCCCGCTTCTTGGCAAGCAGCAATGGCACGCTCAACGGCTGCTTTGCTACCAGCAATGACGACCTGACCCGGGGAGTTATAGTTAACTGCAGAAACGACATCGCCCTGGGCAGCGCTTGTGCAAGCGGCTTCCACCGCGCTGTCATCAAGCCCAAGAATGGCGGCCATTCCGCCTTCACCAGCAGGTACGGCTTCTTGCATTGCCTCTCCGCGCAGGCGCACCAGTTGGACACCCTCTGCAAAGCCCATTACGCCCGCACAGACCATAGCGCTATACTCACCCAGGCTATGGCCCGCCATCACGCTGGGGCGAGGACCTTCCAGCTCCTGCCAGACGCGCCAGATGGCAACGCTTGATGTCAGCAGCGCAGGCTGCGTGCAAGCCGTGGAATTCAACGCTTCTTCCGGCCCTTCTTGGACTACTTTCCATAAATCGTAGCCCAGCGCGTCAGACGCTTCCTCAAATGTCGTTCCCACCACACTGTAGCGCTCGGCTAGCTCTCGCAGCATTCCAAGCTGCTGAGAGCCTTGCCCGGGAAAAATGAGGGCAAGGGGTTGAGACATGTCGTTCACCTTTGCTCTTGTAGGCATTTGCTCAGTTGAGCGATAGGCGTCGTTATTGGCAATACTGTAGAACAGCTATGGCACATCCTGCTGCCGCCAATAACCCGCAAAAAAATCGTGCAATGTATTATTATCACCCACCCAGCTGCCAGCGGAGCTAAGCCCAACGCCTGGCAAGCCGAGTCGGTAAATCATGCTCTACTTCCTGCAATGCTCGCTGGATAGCATAGTAGAACCCGTCTGCGCGGGCACCACCATGGCTTTTCACTACAATACGATTTAACCCAAGTAGGCTGGCACCGTTGTAGCGAACGGGATCAAGCTCCTGCTTGAGCCGTTTGAGCACAGGTTTGGCCAGTAGGCTTGCTAAACGGCCACAAAGACGCGATTCAAACGCCATCTGCACACGCTCCACCAGCATACGGGTCAAACCTTCGCTCGCCTTGAGCACCACGTTACCAACAAAGCCATCGCAGACCATGACATCAATATCGCCCTGGAAGATGTCACCACCTTCGGCATACCCCTGATAAGCAAAACTTAATGTGGTAGCGCGCTCACGCAGCAGCCGGTCAGCCTCTCGCACCGTCGCACTGCCCTTGGTCGCTTCCGCGCCAACATTCAATAGCGCGACTCGAGGGCAATTAATACCATCCATACATTGCGCCATTGCCGCACCCATCATGGCAAAATCCACTAGCCGTGATGCGGGCGAATCCACATTTGCGCCTAAATCCAGCAAATAACAGCGACGACCACCCCGTGCAGGAATCGCCGTACTGATAGCAGGTCTGGAAAAGCCTGGCAGCATACCAAGCTCACGCCTTGCAAGCGCGACTAGTGCACCGGTGTTTCCTGCACTAACACCCGCTGCAGCATAACCTTGTGCCACATAACGCAACATATGCACCATGCTGGTCTTATCCCCAGAGCGTAACGCCCAGGCAGCAGAAGCATCTTGTGACACAGTATCAGGCGCATCGCAGACGACTAAACGTGACGCTGCCGCAGCCAAGGGCTGCGGCAAGCGCGAAAGCTCAGCGACAACACGCTGACGCGGGCCAAACAGAGCGAGCTCTAGGTCAGGACGTTCAATTACTGCCCTTGCAGAGCCTTCTATGATGACACGAGGGCCTTGGTCACCCCCCATGACATCAATCGCTAGGCGCAATGCACCCACTCTGTTTCGCCACTCGTTAGAGAGTTAAGGATTAAACCTCAACTACCTTACGACCACGGTAGAAACCATCCGGAGAAACGTGGTGACGCAGGTGAGTGGTACCGGTTTCTTTATCCTGGGAAAGAGTCGGTGCGCTCAGCGCATCGTGGCTACGACGCATGCCGCGCTTGGAACGAGTTTTACGGTTCTGTTGAACTGCCATGGGTGTTTACTCCAAGGTATGTAGGGTAAGTGATGCTTACTTTTTGCCTTTCAAAGCGCCACTGCTTTTCAAAGCATTGAGCACCGCGAAAGGATTCTTGGCTGAAGCGGATTCATCCGCCGCGCCTTCGGTCTTGCTGACCAGCTGCTCCGCCGAGACATGGCATTCGGTCTCATCGTGATAGACCACCTGCGGCAGGCTGAGGATTAATTCATCCTCAACTACCGTCAGCAAGTCCAGCTGTTCATTTTCCACCAGCACCGGCTCATGACTGGCAGGCAGCTCGGCCGCCAAGGCTTCGTCGGTAATCATTCCAAGCAGGAAGTCACTGGAAACGTCTTGGCTAAGCGGCACCATACAGCGGCGACAAGGCAGCGCCAGGGTCGCTTGCAAATGGCCACGAATTTCGCGACGGCCTTGGGCATCTACACCAAACTCAAGCACGACGTGACAGTCGCCGGTTTGGTCACCTGCTTCTTCAGCGAGGCGGGGCAGCTTATTCAGCGCCACTAAGCCTTCAAGTCGTTCGCGGCGGGCTGCAAGCTTATAAGGCTCAACCCGGCTGGGGAGTTGTGAGGTCAACATAGGCGCGCAATGATAGGCACTCGCCCTCCTGGTGTCAAAGCTCATAGCATAATTCTTATCGGTTTATCGATGAAAACAGCGTCAATAGGCATGCCGCTGGGCTTTCGCTACACTCATTGCCAGTACATATTGCGCCATTCAGGCCACAAGGAGACGATAGTGCCGCAAACGCAAAACGCCCCCCTCGTACTCGCCTCCAGCTCGCGCTTCCGCCAAGCGCTGCTGGACAGGCTACACCTGCCCTACCAATGCTACTCGCCCGATATTGACGAAACGCCACTTCCAGACGAGTCACCAAAGGCACTCGTTCACCGCCTAGCATTGAGCAAGGCTAATGCCGTCGCAGAACGCTTCCCCAATCACTGCATTATTGGTTCTGATCAAATTGCTCTGTTTGAAGGGGATATTCTCGGCAAACCCCATACTGCAGAGCGGGCCCGCGCTAACTTAGCCCGCTTATCAGGCCAACGAGTCACTTTTTTAACTGGCCTGGCCTTATTAGACACGCGCCACCAGCGCCATCAGGTCCATATCGAACCGTTTGACGTGGTATTCCGCACGCTGAGCGAGCGGGAGATTGAGCGCTACGTAGCAATAGAGCAGCCACTGGATAGCGCCGGCAGTTTTCGCATGGAAGGCTTAGGCATTGCTCTGTTTGAGCGCTTAGAGGGGCGTGACCCCAATGCGCTGATCGGCCTGCCGCTGATTGCCTTGTGCGACATGCTTCGCCAAGCAGGCATGAACCCGCTTGGCGATGCCTAATGCTACTGCGCCTAAAACTTTATAGGCGCATGGCCGCTGTGCAAGCCAAGCACTTCCGCTGCGGCCTGGGTAAAACGCCGCGTTAGGCGCTCAAAGGGATCCAGGCGGGGCGTATAGTTCTCCCATGATGCCTCACCCACCTGAGCACGCGCCACCTGCTCAAGGCTTGCCAACTCATCGACCAGCCCCAAGCCAAGCGCCTGCTCACCGCTCCAGATCAGCCCGGAAAAGATCTCCGGGCTATCACTCAAACGATCACCACGCCCAGCCTGTACACCATTGATGAACTGCTCATGAGTTTGAGTGAGCACGCTCTGCCAGAAACGAGCCACCTCCTCATCCAAGGGCTGGAATGGATCTAAAAACGCCTTGTTCTCGCCTGCAGTCATCACCCGCCGCTCGACGCCCAGCTCATCAATGGCTTCTTGAAAGCCAAAACCGGCATAGATCACCCCAATAGAGCCCACCAAGCTGGCGGGAGATGCCACTATCTCATCCGCCGCGGCGGCAATATAGTACGCCCCGCTGGCACCGACATCCTCGATCACGGCAATAATCGGCTTATCTCCCTGCTCACGCAGCCGCATAACTTCCGAGTAAATACGCTGCGACTGCACTGGGCTTCCACCTGGGCTATCAATATGCAGCACCACTGCCGACGCGCTTTGGCTCTCCCAAGCCCGGTTTAACCCTTGAATAATACGCTCAGCATTAGCGGGCGAATCGCTGGCGATCACGCCATGCACTTCCACCAATGCAAGATGTTGCTGCGCAGGCACCGCGGCTGACGGCTCGGCTAAAAACACGCGATATAACGTAACCGTGAGTGATACCAGCACTAGCGCCAGCAGCATCAGCCGAAAAAACAGCTTCCAACGGCGGGTTCTACGCTGCTCGGTCAAGACGCCACCAATCCAGCGATCCATCATTTCAAGCTGCGCTAGGCGCTGACGCTCTCTGAGTATTTCCGCATCGTCATCCTGCCCACCTGGCAGCGGAGACTCTTGTGCCTTGGTGGAGACATCCGGCCCCTGGGTCCATCGATCATGAACACCACGCTGATCTTCACCTTGAGAAGCCTCTTCACTGTCACCACCGCGCTGCTGCTCATCACTCATCGTCAGTTCCTACTCTTCGTTTAAGGACGCCCTTATGCATGACGCAGCCAGTCAAATAGCGACGGCACGTCTTCAGCGACCCACACCGGCTGGCTAGCGGCTAGCCGAGCGGGAGTATGCACTCCGTAAGTTACGCCCACCCGATCCATACCGATAGCACGCGCCATTTCAAGATCATACTCAGTATCGCCCACCATTACCGCTCGCTCTGCTGGAACCTGAAGCTCAGCCAAAATCTCTAGCAGCATTTGCGGGTGGGGCTTAGAGCGCGTTTCGTCAGCAGTCCGGCTAGTGTGGAACAGCCCCCCGCTACCTGTTTCATTAAAAACCCGATCAAGCCCACGACGGCTTTTACCCGTCGCCACCGCAAGTCGCTGCTGGGGCCGCTCTCTCAGCCTTGCCAACTGCGCCTCAACCCCATCAAAAAAGGGCATAAGCGTGGTGTCACCATGAACAAAGTGATGGGAATAGCGTTGACGCAAGCGCTCCGCCTGCTCTGGATCAATGCCTGGGCAGAGTTTGGCAATCGCCTCAGGAAGACCCAGCCCAATAATGTCTTCAATGGCGCTGACTTCAAGCTCACCCCATTCAGCGTCTGCCGCTGCTGCTTGCATACAGGAAACAATCTTCGGCACCGAATCCATGAGCGTGCCGTCCCAATCGAAGATAATTAGCTCGTAGCGCATAACAGTTCTCTTTTATTGACGTGCGCGCTTGAGCGTCTCTTCAAGCGCCCCTGGAAGCGGCGCTTTTACCGTCACCGGCCTGCCATTGCCAGGCTCGGGGAATGTTAACGAGCGTGCATGGAGGAAAAGTCGCCCCAACCCCAGCTGCTTGGTTAACAAGCCGCTCTCACGAGTAGCGTACTTATCATCCCCCAGCAGCGCATGGCCGGCATGGGCTGCATGCACACGAATCTGATGTGTGCGCCCCGTAACGGGCTCAGCCTCAATTAGCGTGACCTTTTCAAAAGCTTCCACTACAGAGAAGTGGGTACGCGACACTTTACCGTTGGGATCTACCCGCACGCGCCGTTCGCCGTTACCTGCATCAAAACGGTCCAACCGAGCACTTTCATAAGTTTTACGGGCTGGCCAGCGCCCGGCCACCAGCGCCAAGTAGCGCTTATCCATGCCGTGCTTTTTCAACGCCTCGTTAAGGGTTACCAGCGCATCGCGAGACTTGGCGAGCAGCAAACAACCGGAGGTATCACGATCTAGACGGTGCACTAACTCCAGGAACGTTAGGTCATCCCGCACTTGGCGCAACGCCTCGATGAGACCAATCTTAACGCCACTGCCACCATGGACTGCCAAGCCTGACGGCTTATTCAGCACCATCCAGTCGGGCCCTTCCATAATGACGCTGCCGACAAGCAGGTCGCGCAGATTATCGCTCACCTCTTTCACCGCCTCTTTAGGCGCTAGGCGCAGTGGCGGAACACGTACTAAATCGCCCGCTTGTAGGCGATAATCCACTTTTACCCGTTTCTTATTGACCCGAACCTCACCTTTACGCACGATGCGGTAAATCAATGCACGAGGTGCACCTTTTAGCCGGGTCATTAAAAAATTATCGATTCGCTGACCCGCTTGTTCCGGGGCGATATCCACCCACTGTACTTCACGCCCTTCGGACATTGCCGCGCACTCCTGGTGACATTCTTTAACGTCAGGCTAAAAACGGCATTCTAACGTAGACCAACCGGCATTGCGTCAATTGCTGGTGGTTGTCTTTACTGTTATATTCCAAAGCGCTCATCGGCCAACGTGGCCGGGCCGAACGTGGCCCGCTTATATAATCCTTGTATGGCGAATGATTGCCCACGTTTTGCCTTCGCACCTGCCCGACAAACACGCAGGTCAGAGCGAAAAAGCATGGATCAGTGTACGCACTACCTGCTTATCACGTATTGAAATGTAGTAACTCTGCCGTTAAGTAAATGGATAACGACAGAGAGCGTCAGGTCATGCCAGCAACGGCAGGCCCGTCATTAAATAAACGTTACGCTTCAGAGTGGCAGCCCCTTTTCGTCACAAGGCACTGCCAATTCTGGGGCGCAAAGATCAACGCTGTGCCGATACCGGCGTTGGTGAATCGATGAATGCCAGGTGTGGGCGGTGTCAGCAGAGCCGGATGGACGTGACAGCCACCGAAACATGTTCTGCCGCCGCCACGTACTCAACGCCCTTTCGGCCGGGTCGGCAAAACTGCCTTCCCGGCTTAATGCGTCAGCATAACCATGCGCCGAGCACAAGCACGCAGCACCCAGCGATTCGCCGACGCTAGCCTTTAAAAGCGCTTCGGCACGCCATGCTACGTGAGACAACATGAAACGGATGCTAATTAACGCGACCCAGCCGGAAGAGCTGCGGGTTGCACTGGTAGATGGACAGCGCCTGTATGATTTAGATATTGAATCTGGCGCTCGGGAACAGAAAAAAGCCAATATTTATCGGGGTAAAATCACCCGTGTAGAACCCTCTCTCGAAGCTGCTTTTGTTGACTTTGGCGCCGAGCGCCACGGCTTCCTTCCGCTGAAAGAAATCTCCCGCGAATATTTTGTCAAAGATGTCTCTGGCCGTCCGAGCATTAAAGAAGTGCTCAAAGAAGGCCAAGAAGTCATCGTTCAGGTCGATAAAGAGGAGCGCGGCAACAAAGGGGCAGCGCTGACCACCTTTATTAGCTTGGCAGGCCGCTTCCTCGTCTTGATGCCCAACAATCCTCGTGCGGGCGGTATTTCACGGCGTATCGAAGGGGATGATCGCAGCCAGTTAAAAGACGCCATGGGCCAGCTCACCGTGCCCGACAAAATGGGGCTGATTGTGCGCACCGCTGGCATTGGCCGCAGCCCGGAAGAGCTTCAGTGGGATCTGGATTACCTCGTACAGGTGTGGGAATCCATCACCACGGAAGCGGGCAAACGCTCTGCACCGTTCTTAATCTACCGTGAATCCAACGTCATCATTCGCGCCATGCGCGATTACCTTCGTCAGGATATCGGCGAAGTGCTGATCGACAGCCCCGAGATTCATGCGGAAGCACTGGCGTTTATTCGCCAAGTAATGCCCTCTTACCAGCAGAAGATCAAGCTTTACGCGGATGAAGTTCCCCTCTTCTCCCGCTTCCAGATCGAGTCACAAATCGAAACCGCCTACCAGCGAGAAGTAAAGCTACCGTCAGGTGGCTCGATTGTGATTGACCATACCGAAGCCCTGGTGTCTATCGACATTAACTCTGCCCGCGCAACGCGGGGTAGTGATATCGAAGAAACAGCGCTGCAAACCAATTCCGAAGCGGCCGACGAAATTGCCCGTCAGCTTCGCTTGCGAGATATTGGCGGCTTGGTCGTGATCGACTTCATCGACATGGGCCCTGCGCGCAACCAGCGTGAAGTCGAAAACCGCATGCGCGATGCTCTGAAGCTAGATCGTGCTCGGGTGCAAATTGGGCGCATTTCACGCTTTGGCTTAATGGAAATGTCGCGCCAGCGCCTACGCCCCTCCCTGGGCGAAACAAGCGGCGTAGTGTGCCCACGCTGTAACGGCCAAGGCACCATCCGCGACGTGCGTTCACTATCGCTCTCGATCATGCGCCTGATTGAAGAAGAGGCAATGAAAGAGCGCAGCGCGCAGATTCGCGCCATCTTGCCGGTACCGGTGGCCACTTACCTGCTAAATGAAAAGCGCAGCGTACTGGCAGATATCGAGTCTCGCCAAGGCGTTCGCGTGGTGCTGCTACCCAGCCCAGAAATGGATACTCCGCACTACGATGTTCAGCGCCTGCGGGATGACCATTTGGACGAAGACGAGAGCCATACGCTCTCCAGCTTCGAGCTGTCTACCGACACCGATGTTGGCAAAGAACCTGACCCTAGCTTTGCACCGCCCGCACAGCGGGCCGAAGCGGCCGTTAAGAGCGTAGTACACAACGCCCCAGCACCGGCATCGCTACAAACAGAAGAAACGCCTGCTAAAGCGGCTGCAGCCACCCCTGCACCCGCCGCTACTGCTGAACAGCCCAGCGTGCTTGGCCGCTTTATCCGCGGCTTTGCTAAACTGCTGGGCGGCGATGACGGTAGCCAGCAGCCAGCTCAGGAAGCCCCGGCACCAAGTAAGCAGACCGAACAGCCGAAGAGTAGCCGCCCGCAACGCAGTGAACGCCGCTCCAAACCTGCTCAGGAGCGCAGCGACAGCTCGCCCAAGCAAGAGCAGCGTAGCGATACCACGGCCAAAAACGAGCAGCGCAGCAGCACGCCATCCGGTAATGCCACTCCTCGCAATGACGATGCAAGCGATAAGCGCAGCGGCCCCAGCCGCACCCGCAACCGTCGTCGTCATCCGCAGCAGGACGATGCCAAGGCCCAAGAGAGCGCGAAAAACACGCATCAGAAAGAGCCCGTAAACAAGGACGCTCCTAAAGAGGAGGCAGCCAAGCCTGCCGCCCAGCCGGATAACCGTCGTGACAAGCCACGTGATGCCAAGCCCAAAAGCGATGAACGCACGCCTACGGCCCAGGCTGACGACAGCAAGCAAGACGACGGCAAGCCGAAGCGTACGCGTAACAATCCGCGTCATCGTTCGCGCAAGCAGGCGCTAAACCCTCAAGCGGAAGCAGAACAGCTGAAGCTGCAGGCAGAAGCGGAGCAGGCACCTCAGCCCCAAGAAGCCCCGGCAGCCACAGCGACATCTGAAGCCGCTAGCGCGCCTGACAACAACACGGAAGCACCGCCAACACCGGCTGACAAGCCAGCAACTGAGCAAGTAAGCAGCGAAAAAGACGATAGCGCTGAGCAGGCTCAAGCGGCAGCGGATGACAGCACAACTGCTGAGCGCCCGGCCAACAGCGCCGACAAAGCGCGCAAGTCGACGCGCCAGCGCCGTCAGGCTCAGCCTGAGTCAGTGCAGCACGAAGCCACCAGCACACCAGCGGCTGACAGCAGCGATGCAGCAGCCTTGAGCGCGCCAAACGCTGACGAGACCAAGGCCGCCGATGCTCAAACTGACGACCTCAAAGCGGAACAGCCGCCGGTGGCTCAAGAAACCGCAGCCCAAGACGCCACGGAAGCGCCGCAAACCGCTGCCGAGCATGTCGCAGAGAGCGAGCCGAAAGCGAGTGACGCAGCTGCAGAAGCAAGTGCGGCAGAAGCTGCTGCTGAAAGCACAGTGCCCACGGAAGAGCCCCAGACTCAGACGGTAACGAATGAGACTGCTGAGACTGCTGAGACTGCTGAGACTGCTGAGACTGCTGAGACTGCTGAGACTGCTGAGCAGGATAGCGTTAAAGACACTCCGGTTGCCAACACCGAAGCAGCGGCTTTTACGGATGAAGAAGCTTCAGCACCAACAGTCAGTGAAGAGCCCTCAACCGCGAAAACACCTTCACCGGCGGCGGATCAAGAGCCTTCAACAGAAGCGATCGAGCAGCCAGCTGCTGAAGCTCACGACGAGACGGCTACCAAGATGGAATCGGCCCCTGCTCCAGAAGCGCAAGAGGAAGTGTCAGCGCAACCCGCCGACAATGCGCCAGCGGCAGAGCCCGTTAGCGAGGCCCCGGCAGCTGATGAAGAGGCGCCAAAACCGCGTCGTCGCCGTCGTGCCCATAACGACCCGCGCGAACTACGCAAGCAGCAGGCACAGCAAAACTCGCAAGAGTAAGTGCTCGCAACAAAAAACCCCGCTTCGGCGGGGTTATTTTATGAGTGGTAAAGATGAGCAGACGTTAGATCACCCGCGGTTCTGGCTCTAGTAATACACCAAACCGATCAAACACGGTCTGAGCAATAGTGTCTGCAAAACGCAGCAGTCCTGGGCGATCTCCTCCCCCAAAGTGTACTAACACCAATGCCTGGCGATCATGAACGCCAAACGCCCCCTGCCGATGGCCTTTTAAACCACACTGATCAATCAGCCAACCTGCTGCCAGCTTAGTTTGGCTATTGGGCTGAGGAAAATGCGGCATGTCTGGATACTCCTTCAACAGCCGATGCGTATGGTCATTACTCACTAGCGGATTCTTGAAGAAACTGCCCGCATTCGCTAGCACAGCTGGGTCAGGCAATTTTTCCTGGCGAATCGCACAGACCGCTTGAGCCACGGACAAAGGGGTCGGTGACTCCGACACGCGAGCCGCCAAATCGCCATAGTCAAGCACAGGCTTAGGCATGGCGGACAGCCGCAGCGCAAGTTGGGTAATGACGACCCTCCCCGCTAGTGTTCGCTTGAAAATACTGTCGCGATAGCCAAACTGGCACGCATCAGCGTTCAACCAGTGCATCTCGCCAGTTGCCAACTCGACAACCTGGACCGCTTTCAACACATCGCTGAGCTCGACACCATAGGCACCAATATTTTGTACCGGTGCGGCGCCGCAATCGCCAGGGATCAACGCTAAATTTTCAACCCCCCACAAGCCATGCGTCGCCAATGCCATTACCAGGGCATGCCAGCTCACACCGGCACCCACATAGGCGGTGACGTCATCACCACTGCGCTCCAGCCACCAATGGCGAAGTGCCGGGCGAAGCGCCATACCATGAAGCGTTGGTGGCAGCAGCACATTACTGCCACCGCCTAGCAGGGTAATTGGCCACTGATGAATACGCGCGCTATACAAGGCGGCCTGCAGGCTAGAGAGCGTTGTCGGTGCAATGTAGCGCGCCGCTTGGCAAGGTAGGCGAAGCGTATTGGCTGTAGTGAGGTCCACCCAGACGGATGCCCCGTCCAAGCTATTAGCGCCCACAGGTCAGCTCTGCAATCAGTCCGGTACTGGCTTGCTCAATCATATCCAATACCTGCTCAAAGCCCGCTTCTCCGCCGTAATAAGGATCAGGAACATCGGTATTTGCGAGTCCTGCATACTCCAACAGCAGCCCTACCTTAGCCTGGCTGTCGGCCGGTTTTAGCGCCTGCATCGCCGCCAGGTTATCGCTGTCCATGCCCAGCACGTAGTCGAATTCCAGGAAGTCACTCGTTTTTAACTGACGGGCGCGCAGATGGCTAATATCGATACCACGGCGCAGCGCGGCTGCCTGGGCACGGGGGTCGGGCGCTTTGCCAACATGCCAACTGCCAACACCGCAGGAGTCGATTTCAACGCGTTTGCTTAACCCTGCACGGTCGAGCGCCTGCTGAAAAATGCCCTCCGCGGTTGGTGAACGGCAAATATTGCCCAGGCAAACAAAGAGAACACGCGTCATGAAATGTCTCCTTCACGCTCGGCAGACAACAGCGACCTTACCCGCGCCAAATCCTCTTCCGTATCGACTCCGGCGGGGTTTATCGCGCTCGCCAGCGCCACTTGAATAGCGTAGCCATGCTGTAGCGCCCGGAGCTGCTCCAACTGCTCCAACTGCTCCAGGCTGGAGGGCGCTAGATCCCGATAGGCGGCTAAGAAACTCGCCCGGTAGGCGTAGATCCCAATATGGCGCAGCCAAGCATCGGTTTCTAGTAGGCTTGGCTGTGCTTTAAAGTGCTCGCGGTCCCAGGGAATCGGCGCTCGCGAGAAGTAGAGCGCCCGCCCCTGTAGCGACCGCACGACTTTCACCACGTTAGGATTAAACAGCGTATCAACATCCGCAATCGGCTCGGCTAGGGTGGCAATCGCCGCCTCGGGGTCATCCGCCAGACGCAGTGCGACCTGATCAATAAGTGCCGGAGGAATCAGCGGCTCATCCCCCTGCACATTCACGACCAGCGTGTCATCACTTAGGCCTAGATGGTCGGAGACCTCGGCGAGTCGGTCAGTGCCCGAGGGGTGGTCATCGCGAGTCATCACCACGTCAGCCCCATAGGGCAGCATGGCATCGCGAATCCGCGTATCGTCTGTCGCCACCACTACGCGGCTGGCCTGGCTTTGACAGGCTCGCCGCCACACATGGGCCACCATGGGCTCACCGGCGATCTCTAATAGCGGTTTGCCCGGCAAGCGAGAGGAGCCAAAACGAGCGGGTACAACGGCAATAAATTGCGGCGCAACATCAGACATCACGCCTCTCCGGTGCGACCAGGCGAGGTAGGTAACTTTTCATCAGCATCCATTTGCCGCGCCTCTTCAGGCAGCATGACAGGAATGCCATCCTGTATGGGATAGGCTAAACCGTCGTAGTGGCAGCAAAGCTCCTGGGCGTCACGATCATACTTCAGTTTGCCGTTGCAGAGCGGGCAAACCAGCATTGCCAATAGTTCCTTATCCATCGGTGCATCCCCTTTGTGTCAGTACGGACAGCCTGTTTGCCAGCCAGTCCTCAAATGCTTGTGGAAGCTGCGCCTCCACCTCTAATACCCAGCTATCAGACGGTGCAAACGCCTGACACTTTACGGCGTCTTTCGCCGTCATAATGATTGGTCGTGGCGGCATAAATTGAAACGTGTGTTCATCAAATGGCTGGTGGTCTGCCAGGGGATGCATCTCCCCTTCCACGCCTAACTCCCGCAGCGTATTGAAAAAACGCTGAGGGTTGCCAATACCTGCCAGCCCATGCACCGGCAGTGCAAATGGCAGCGGCTGCAACGGATAGTGCCGCCCAGTAGGCAGCTGGCGCCAGCGCTGAGGCACCAGCTGCATAGCCACACTAGATACTTCCAGCGGGCGTTGTAGCGCTCCGTTGACAATCACAGCGTCCACACTTGCAAGTCGCCCGGGCGCTTCTCTTAAAGGCCCAGCGGGCAGGCAGCGCTGATTGCCTAGCCCACGAGCACCATCGATAACCACCAGCTCAATATCGCGCCCTAAAGCCAAGTGCTGCAAGCCGTCATCGCTAATCAGTACATCGCAGCCCTGTTGCACCAGCCTTTCAGCACCCCGCGCTCGCTGCGGGTCCGCCACCACCGGTACTCCGGTTTGCTGTGCCAGCATCAGCGGCTCATCACCGCTATGCGCTGGGTCTGTAGAAGGCGTTACTAACAGAGGATAGTGCGGCGCTTTACCACCATAGCCGCGGGTGACGATACCGGGTGAAAATCCCTGCTGTACCAGCCAACGGCTAAGCCAGGCCACAAGCGGTGACTTGCCCGTACCGCCTAACGTAATATTGCCCACCACGATCACCGGCACCGGTGCTTGCCAAACTGGTTTATTTCCCTCGCGGTAACACTGTGCTCGTCGCTCCATAAGATAACGGTATAAATCACCCAACGGATAGAGCGGTGCTAGCCAGTTACTGCCGCCATAGGCAGCCTTTATCCAGCGCTGAGCAAGGCTCATTCACTCTCCTGAAACTGAAGCTGGTGCAGCGCGGCGTAGGCCCCACCTTTTTCAAGCAGCGCCTGATGGGTACCCTGCTCAATAATCCGCCCTTGATCCATCACTAGAATGCGGTCGGCACGCTCAATGGTGGAGAGTCGGTGAGCAATGACCAGGGTGGTGCGCCCTTCACACACGTGCTCCAACGCTTTTTGGATATAGCGCTCTGACTCGGTATCCAGTGCGGAGGTCGCTTCATCCAAAATCAGAATGGGCGCGTCTTTGAAAATGGCCCGGGCGATGGCGAGCCGCTGGCGCTGCCCACCCGAGAGCATCACCCCATTCTCGCCGACGACCGTGGCGTAACTTTCTGGCAGCTTTTCAATAAACTCGCTGGCGTAGGCTGCCTCGGCAGCCGCCTTAATGGCGGCCGGGTCTGGGTCAGCCACTCCGTAAGCAATATTGTCAGCAATGGAGGCGTTAAACAGGGTGACCTGCTGGGACACCAGGGCAATATTCTGGCGCAGCGGCCCTAAGGCGTACTCATCGGCATTCACGCCATCAATCAAAATCTGCCCTTCACTGGGGCGATAGAAACGCGGCAGCAGGCTGACGAGCGTTGATTTACCGCTGCCCGAGCGGCCCACAATAGCCACTAGCTCGCCGGGAGCAACGTTAAGATTCACGTTGTGCAGTACACTGGGCTGGTCGTCACCATAGCGGAAGCTGACGTTCTCAATCACCACATTGCCCGTTAGCTTGCTGGGAATGCGAGAGCCTTCATCCTGTTCAGGGGTGAGGTCTAACAGGCCAAACAGCTCAGAGGCCGCTGCGATGCCCTTCTGAATCTCGCTGTTAATCTCGGTGAGCTGGCGCACCGGCTTAATCATCAGGGCAGCGGCGGTGATAAAGGCGACAAACTCCCCCGGCGTCATGTTTTCCATCAGCGAGGGCGCCATGGCCAGCCACACTAGCAGCGCCATAGAGATCGCCACCAGCATCAGCACGACAGGCGAACTAACCGCTCGGGTCATGGCCTCTTTCATACTCTGGCGACGATTCTCTTCGCTCACTCGCTCAAAACGCTGTTTCTCGTACGCTTCTGCGCCGTGGGTACGTACCACGCGATAGCCCGAAAGCGCCTCAGAAGCCACATGAGTCACATCGCCCATGGAGTGTTGAATACGCTTGGAGATACGCCGAAAGCGCTTACTCACATAGCTCACCACACCGGCAATAATCGGAGTAACACCCAAAAACAGCAGCGTTAGCATCCAGTTGGTCCAGAATAGATAGCCTACCAGCCCCACGACAAACAACCCCTCACGCAGGATGATCGTCACCGCATTGGTCGCTGCACCGGCTACCTGCTCAACGTGGTAAGTGACCCTTGATACCAAGTGGCCGCTGGAGTGGTGGTCGAAGAACCGGCCTGGCAGATGCAGCAAGTGGGCAAACACATCGCAGCGCAGCGTGTGAATGACGTAGCGGCCTACATAAGCCATAAAGTAGGTGCTTAAGAAGGTTCCCAACCCGCGAGACGCGAACATCAGCACCACGAAGAGCGGCAGGAAAAACCTGAAGGCGGCATCTGGGTTTTGAATTCCATCAATCAGCCGCTTCATCATTTCCGCCAGCGCGGTACTTGAAGCTGCGTAAATCACAAAACCCACCACCGCCAGCGCAAACGCACGCCAGTGTGGCTTAACGTAACCCAATAACCGTTTATATAACATCCAACCTGAATCAGTCACACGCGCTCCCAGCAGTAGTGTGCAGTGTGGGCGATTCTACCTGATGGTGGCGCGCTTCAACACCGCTTATGGCCACCTGCCAAGGCGCGCAGCGGCTGAAAGGTGACTGGCTGCTGCGGTATCAGCGTAAATTTAAGCGCGCCGTCCTGGGCGGTGTTCCATAGGCAGCTATGCTGCTGCCGAAAGCGCCGCACAACGTCGTCGGCAGGGTGGCGGAAAGCATTGTCGCGCCCAGCGCTGAAAACCACGTGATGTGGCTGCGTCTCGCGCACAAACTGAACACCCGAGCTGGTGCCGCTGCCGTGGTGGCCCGCCACCAATACACTCACGTTGCCATTCAGCTGCGGTAGAAGCTGTCGCTCCACTTGGCGCCCTACGTCACCGGTGATCAGCAGGCTATGCTCACCCGCATACACTGCTAACACACAAGAGCGATCATTAGAGGATAGAGTGTTCTCACCGCTCGGTGGCCAGAGTATTCGATACGTAATACCGTCACGCTGCCAGCGTTGCCCCTGCTCGCAGCGCTGGCTTGGGATAGATAGCGACTCCCCTGCTGGCGCCCACCACTGCGCTACTTGGTGATCCGCTAGTAGCGCATCTACGCCTCCGGCGTGGTCAGTATCCGCATGACTGACCATTACTTGGTCAAAATCTTGACCTGGGGGCCATAGGCTTTGCAGGGGCATAAAGCCACTGCGAAAACGTGGCCCCGTATCATAGAGCAGCCGAAAATTGGCACTGCGCAGCTCTATTAACTGCCCTTGGCCCACATCGTAAACCGTCACTTGAAGCTGCCCAGGCGGAATCGCCTGCTCTCTCGGCCACCAGGGAATTGTCACCAAGAGTACCGCCGCACCCACGCGTAACCAACGCGGCACGGCGGGCAAGCCCCAGCACAGCGACAGCAGCACCAAGCTCCCCGCCAATGGATAGGCCAAATGCGCGGGAGGCTGCCAGAGCGGTGCGGCTTCCACAGCGACAACCAACAGCTGATGAAATACCGCTAAGGCTTGCTCAAACACCCACCAGGGCACTAGACCAACAAGCGGAAGGGGTGACAGCAGCCAGCCGAGTAGCGCGGTAGGCACCATGACCGAGCTGACCCATGGCACCGCCACTAAGTTGATCAAAGGGGCCGTAGGGGCTACACGCCCAAAGGCAAACAACACCGCTGCGGCCATTAAAGGGGCCAATAACAGTTGAGAACGCAGCAGTGCCCAGCACCAGCCTTTTACACCGCGCGGCCTGGACCGACCCTGCCAGATAATAATCAGCCACCCTACCGCCATAAACGAGAGCCATAACCCAGGCCGCCAAAGTGCTAGCGGGTCAACCATCAGCACCAGCGCCAGTGCAAGCCACCAAGCTTGCCAGGGCCCCGGTGCATGGCGGCCACTTAGTACCCACAACCCCAGCAACGTCATAATCATCGCGCGCATTGCCGGTGGCGCCAACCCGGCCAACACGGCGTAGCCAACGGCGGCCGCGCCCGCAAGCCACCAGGGCCAAGTGCGCAGCCGCCAGTTGGTAGGCGAAACGACACGCGCAGCATAACGTCCTAGCAGCAGCACGAATGACGCCACCAGCCCCACATGCAGGCCCGAGATCACCACGAGGTGCGTGGTACCCGTAGCGTTTAACAGCGCCCAGTCATCTTGGTTAAGCTGTTCGCTATCGCCAAGCGTCAATGCGGCCAGCCAGCGCTGGGTACGTGCCTCTAAAGGCAGCTGTGCTAGAAAGTCGGATGCCAATTGGCGCAGCCGAGGAGAAGCGTGCGTAAGCCGCTGCGGCGCAGGATCGGGGCGAATATATCCAGTAGCGTGGATGCCTTCACGCCATAACCACTGCTCATAATCAAAAGTATTGGGGTTGATAAAGCCATAGGGCGGCCGTAAGCGCAGCGTCATTTGCCAGCGCTCGCCAACCACATACTCATGGTCGTAAGCGCTCACCCGAACGCTGTTTAATTGATCACAACGGGGAAGATGGGCAGGGGCTGTGCAGCGCTCGATACTCAATCGCAACCGCTGAACCCCTGACTGCTGCTGTACATCGGTCACTTTGGCATGCACCGCTATATCCTGCCCGCTCAGCCCAACGGGCAGCCGATGCCCCCACTCCTGCTGAATACTAAAGGCAACGGACCCGCCTAAGAGAAACCATACTAGGGCCCGTGGCCGCCATACGCCAACGCTTAGCCCCGCCATCATGAGGACCAGTGGCAGCAGCCATGTACCGCCCTGCCCACCGGCCCACCAAGCCAACAGGCTACCGCCAAGCGCTGCTAATGCCGCGGGCATTGCAATGCCCTGCCCCATCCGCCCCTCCCTGGTGCTCAACCATTACTGTGCGCGCCGTAGCCGAAGCCCTACGCTATATGGATAATAGAAACGATCTAAAGTAAGAGTACCTGACATGCCGCGCCGTTTCCTGCAGCGCTACATGCCAAAACCCGATACGCTAAGGCGCCAGCGTTCGTTGCGCTTTATGGCACCGCTGATTGCGGATCCGGGCTTATGGCTACTAACTCGACGCAGCGTTGCGAACGCGTTTAGCGTCGGGCTGTTTTGCGCGATGCTACCCATCCCCTTTCAGATGGTGGTGGCGGCTCTGGGTGCGCGGCTAAGTCGTTGCAATTTGGCACTTTCGGTAGGGCTTGTGTGGGTCACCAACCCACTTACCATGCCGCTGATTTTTTATGTGAATTATCGAATAGGCACTTTTTTGCTTGGGGCGCCCGCGCGGGAGGCCCCTTCCCGCATCTCAACCCGCTGGGTAGCTGAGCAGATGCACGACATCTTGCCACCGCTGCTACTGGGCTCTCTGATTACTGCGATTGTGCTTGCGGTCGTCGCTAACATTGGCATTCGCCTTATCTGGCGCTGGCACGTCTCCCATAACTGGAAGCGCCGCCGCCTTAAAAGACGGCGGCGCAGGGCTCGCATCGAATCAGAGTTTGACGATTAAACTAGCTCATCGCTATGCCTGAGCGACCAAGCGCCCCCCATCCAGCTTCATAACACGATCCTGATGGGCAGCCAGTCCCACATCGTGAGTCACAATCACAAACGCACAGGCGCTCTCTTTGGCCAGCTCATCCATCAGCGCCAGAATAGTCGCTGCGGTGGTTTGGTCCAGGTTACCGGTCGGCTCATCCATCAAGACTAAGCTTGGGTCGGTCACTAGCGCACGGGCAATCGCCACCCGCTGGCGCTCACCGCCCGACAGCTCACCCGGCTTATGGTCGGCACGCGCTTTCATGCCTACCCGCTCCAAAATCTGCATAGCGCGCTGCTCAGCCACTTTTTTAGACTGACCGCGAATAATCAGCGGCAGCGCAGCGTTCTCCACCGCCGTAAACTCCGCTAGCAGGTGGTGGAACTGATAAACAAAACCAATATATTGATTGCGGAAGCGGCCCAGCGCGGCTTCATTCAGGCCCGAAAGTGCCTCACCGCCAATCACGACGCTGCCATCGCTCGGGCGGTCTAAGCCGCCCAACAGGTTTAACAGCGTGGTTTTGCCCGAGCCCGAACTGCCCACAATCGCGACACGCTCACCGGCATGGACAGTCAGCTCAAGCTGGTCCAGCACGGTAAGGTCCTGAGGGCCTTCGCTGTAGATACGGGTAAGCCCCCGGCATTCCAGCATAACGGCGTTAGAGGTGGTTGACGTCATCGGGGCATCCTTATTCATAGCGCAGTACATCAGCAGGCTGAACGCGAGCAGCTCGCCATGCGGGATAAAGCGTGGAGAGGAACGTCAGGCCAAACGCGGCCAGCACGATATCGCGCACATCGCTCCACTCCAGACGCGACGGCAGGTCGCTGATGAAGTAAACCCCCGCATCCAGGAATTGAATACCAAACGCCGTTTCAAACCAGCCAATCAAATCGGAAATGGTGAGCGCCAGCAGAATGCCCACGGTAACGCCTACCGCAATGCCGATCAGGCCAATCGCTAGCCCCTGCACAATGAAAATACCCATGATGGAGCCCGGTGTGGCACCAATGGTGCGTAAAATGGCAATGTCCGCACGCTTATCCGTCACCACCATCACCAGTGTCGACACAATATTGAACGCAGCAACGGCGATAATCACGGTCAGCAGCAGCGCAATCATGCGTTTTTCCATCTGAATCGCTTGGAAGAGATTGCCGTGGGAGAACGTCCAGTCGGAGCCGCTGTAGCCTGGGCCCAACTCGTTCACAATGGCCTGAGTTTCGCTACCGGCGATAAACAGGTCGTCTAGCTCTAGGCGCAGCCCGCCTACCGCATCACCCATGCGTGCCAGCGTTTGCATATCTTCAATATTGGCGTAGGCCAAATTGGCGTCTAGATCGGCACCTACGCTGAAAATACCGCTGACGGTAAACCGCTTCAGCCGGGGGAAAACGCCTGCCGGAGTAATCGATGCCTCGGGCACCAGCAGCGTCACGCGGTCACCCACGCCAACGCCTAGCCTGCGGGCGAGCATCGAACCCAGCACAACATTCCACTCACCGGGCACAAGGTCGGCCAACTCACCCTGGCGCATGTGCTCGCCAATAATAGAGACCTGGTCTTCCCAATCCGGATGAATGCCGTTGACCATCGCGCCTTGGTTGCGGCCGCCAGCGGAGAACATGCCCTGCTGTTCAACGTAAGGGGCCGCACCAATCACTCGATCGCGCTGTACTAATTGCTCTGCCAACGCCTCCCACTCTACCAGCCCTTCCTGGGACTCAATTTTGGTGTGGGGCACCATGCCTAAAATGCGCGTGCGCAGCTCGTGATCAAATCCGTTCATAACCGACAGTACAAGAATCAGTACCGCCACCCCTAGCATCAGCCCCAGCATCGACGTTAAGGAGATAAACGAAATAAAGTGGTTCCGGCGTTTAGCGCGCACATAGCGCAGCCCCACCAGAAAAGGCAAACGATCAAGCATGGCTACATTCCTTAATAATGGGCGTCCATGGTACGGTTTTTTTAACATGGCTGCATGTGCAAACGCAGCCTTAGAGTCGCCCTCTCCAAGGCCGTTCCCTTTATAACGGTATCGCTTGCAAGTTGAGGAGCAACCCCCTAAATTGCGCCCGACCCTCTTGCCCGCCGGGTAAGCTTATTCTGACTAGTGAGAGCACCTTTTACGTTGGCTACCAAGACTCACCGCTTATTGCCCGAATGGCACCCTCAAGATGGCCTACAGCTCACCTGGCCCCGTCCAGACGGCGACTGGGCTTATATGCTGTCGCGTATCGAAGCAACGCTTGAGCGCATTGTGCTTGCCACGGCGCGCTATCAGCGCGTGATCATCAGCGTGCCAGACGAGGCGACCCATCAGCGCCTGACCGCCACGTTCGATGCCTACGGCATCCCCAAACATCAGCTGCTGCTGATTGTCGCACCCACCGACGATACCTGGGCGCGAGATCATGGGCCGATCACGGTATTGGACGAAGATAACCAGCCGCTGCTGCTGGATTACACCTTTACCGGCTGGGGCGGTAAATTCCCTGCTGAGCGGGACAATCAGCTAACCCAGTGGCTAGCCGATGCGGGCGTATGGGCCTGCCCAGTCTCTTCTCGGGAGATGGTGTTAGAAGGCGGGGCTATCGAGACTGACGGCGAAGGCACGCTGCTCACCACGGAAGCGTGCCTGCTCAACCCAAACCGCAATCCGTCGCTCTCTCGAGAAGACGTTGAAGCGCTTTTGGCAGATGACTTTGGCGTAGACCGCGTGCTGTGGCTAGCCAATGGGCATTTAGAAGGCGACGACACGGACAGCCATGTGGATACGCTGGCACGTTTTTGTAACCCCTCGACCATTGCCTATGTGCGTTGTGACGACCCCACTGACCCGCACTACACGGCCCTGCAGGCAATGGAGCAGGAGTTAAAAGCCTTCCGTCAGCGTAACGGAGAGCCCTACCAGCTTATTCCGCTACCCTGGCCCCAGGCCTGTTTTGACCCGGAAGATGGGCATCGCCTACCGGCCACCTATGCGAACTTTTTGATTATCAACGATGCGGTGCTGGTGCCTACCTATGGCGACCCAGCGGATGTCACCGCACTGCAGGCGCTGGCCGTCGCTTTTCCAGAACATACGCTGATCCCCATTGAGTGCGTCAGCGTGATTCGTCAGCACGGCAGCCTGCACTGTTTAACCATGCAGCTACCCAAAGGTACGCTTGTGCCTGCGACCACTCACTCTTAAGGAGGGCAGCATGTCCCAGACACTTAACGTGGCGGTGATTCAACAAGCCGCATGGCCCGATAAAGCGCTCAGCCTGGCCGAAAGCGAGGCGGGCATTCGCAAAGCAGCCAGCCAAGGGGCACAGCTAGTGCTGCTGCAAGAGCTGCATGCTACCCACTACTTCTGCCAATACGAAGACCCGGCACTGTTTGATCTCGCCGAACCGCTGGATGGCCCGACGGGACAGCGGTTGGCGGCACTGGCAAAAGAGCTGGATATCGTGCTGGTGGGCTCGCTGTTTGAAAAGCGCGCGGCGGGGCTCTACCACAACACCGCCGTGGTGTACGACCGCGCCAAAGGGCGGGTTGGCCAGTACCGCAAGATGCATATTCCAGATGACCCAGGGTTCTATGAGAAGTTTTACTTCACCCCTGGCGACGCCGACGACGCACGCAAAGAGGGCTTTACGCCGATTGATACCTCAGTGGGTCGGTTAGGCATTCTGGTGTGCTGGGACCAGTGGTACCCGGAAGCCGCCCGCTTAATGGCGCTGGCGGGTGCTGAGCTACTGCTCTACCCCACCGCCATTGGCTGGGATCCTAATGACGACGACGCGGAAAAAACCCGCCAGAAAGATGCCTGGACGCTGATTCAGCGCGCCCACGGCGTCGCGAATGGCCTGCCCGTCTTGGTAGCAAACCGCGTTGGCTTTGAGGCCGACCACTCCGGCGTTGGCGACGGTATCGCGTTTTGGGGCGGCAGCTTTATTTGCGGCCCACAAGGCGAGCTATTAGCCCATGCCGGTGAAGAGACTGAGCAGTTGGTCGTGAGCCTGGATAT
>NZ_JAMZBE010000020.1:0-35600 GCF_024158645.1 Halomonas sp. 707B3 | reverse complement strand
AAAGGTCCGAGCGGCTAGCGTCGCCAAAGTAGCTTTTAATGTGAATGTTGCGCAGGTTCTCGATCTGCTCAATCTCGTGATCCAGCGCGACGATGGGAATGTTATTGGCCCGCAGAAGGCGGCAAATAATCTGCCCAAAACGGCCGACACCCGCCACGATGACCGGTGCCTGCTCTTCAATCGTATCGGCCTCACGAGCGTCATTCTTAGCAGTTTGGTAGCGCGGCAGCACCAGCTTGTCGTAAGCAATAAACAGCAGCGGCGTTAGGAACATCGACAGCGCCACCGCCAGCGAGAGCACCTGGGAGAGTTCCACCGGAATCACGCTGTTCTGAACGCTGTAGGTCAACAGCACAAAGCCAAACTCCCCCGCTTGCGCAAGGCTCAAGGTAAACAGCCAGCCGTTGCTGCCCCGCACCCGGAACAGTAGCGCCAGCACTAGCAAAATGGCTGCCTTCACGACGATAACGGCTAAACCTAGGCCTAGCACCGTTGCCCATTCGGCCACGAGAACGTCAAAGTTAATGCCCGCCCCCACGGTGATAAAGAACAGCCCGAGCAGCAGCCCTTTAAACGGCTCAATGTTGGCCTCAATCTCGTGTTTGAATTCGCTGTTGGCCAGTACGATACCGGCCAAAAACGCCCCCAAAGCAGGCGATAGATTCACTAAACTCATTAACGCGGCAATGCCGATCACCAGCATCAGCGCCGAGGCGGTAAATACTTCCCGTAGGCCGGAGCCAATCACGTAACGGAACAACAGCGGCCCTAAATAGTAGCCGCCGACGATCACACTGCCGATGGCGGCCACCACCACCAGCGCATGTGCCCAGGCAGGCAGATGCGCCACTAGGCTTAGCCCCGCGTGGCCATGGTCGTCACCCGCAGCGCCCATTAATTCCGGCAGCGCTAGCAGCGGGATGAGCGCCAACATAGGAATAACGGCGATATCTTGAAACAGTAGTACAGAAAAGGCGCTGCGCCCGCCTTCGGTTTTGGAAAGCCCCTTCTCACTCAGGGTTTGCAGCACAATGGCGGTAGATGAGAGCGCAAAAATCAGCCCCACCGCCAGGGCTGTTTGCCAAACGAGCCCCAGCCACCAGGCAATAGCAGCGCCTGCCGCTGCGGTCAGCACGACCTGCAAACCACCCAGGCCTAGAAGACGCACCCGCATGGCCCATAGGCCTTTGGGGTCCAGCTCCATGCCCACTAAAAACAGCATCATCACCACGCCAAATTCAGCAAAGTGCTGAATGGTGGTGGTCTCCTGGCCAACCAGCCCCAGCACAGGGCCAATCACCACCCCGGCAACTAAGTAGCCCAACACCGACCCCAACCCAAATCGCTTGGCCAGCGGCACGGCAATCACTGCCGCCACTAAATAGATGAACGCTTGAATAAAATAGCCGGTCATGGCGATTCCTTAATCTCACTGCGACTTGACTTCCCTGAGCAATCAGTTAGCGTACTAGTACACTAGTACATGACTAAATCACTCGGTGGCACGATGTCCTTACACGATACGTTTCAAGCTGACTTAGTACGCCACCTGCTTGCGATTGATACGCCCGACGCAATGGATGAAGCGCTGGCCAGCCTGCTTACGCCAGCAGAGTACCAAGAAATCAGCAAACGCCTACAGATTTTTAAGCTGCTGCGCGAGGGCGTACCCCATCGCAAAATTGCCGAAACCCTAGGCGTGGGTATTGCGACCGTGTCACGCGGGTCACGCGCGCTGACGATGTTAGCCTCTTCACGGAATGATCACTTATGAGCACCACCGATACGGCCGCTGCGGCAGGCCCCCAGCCGTTCACGCTGCCCCGCAAGCCCCACTACGTTACCCTGGCGGCGGACTGCGACTTCTTTGCCCTGTTTCAAAAAATCGAGCGGCGCTTCGATACCTGCTACATGCTGGAGTCGCTGGGTGAAGATAGCCACATGGCGCGCCATTCAATCATTGGTTTCGACCCCGAGTACACGCTCTACGCCAATGGCACCACGCTGACCATTGAAAGCCGCGACGGCGATGCCAACCACTACCCCAGCGACAACCCCTACGAGATGCTGCGCAGCCTGATTCCGCAGAACATTATCTCGCGCAAGTACGCGGGCGGGTTAAGCGGCTATTTAGGTTACGACGCCATGCAGTACTTCGAGCCGTCGCTGACGCTGAAAGCCAGCGACGACTTCGATACGTTCCGCTTTGGGCTATATAAAGATGGCCTGATCCTCGACAAGATGACCGGGGAAGTCACCTACTTCTACTACGACAATAGCCGTTACGAGTTTCTACAGACGCTGATCGACGCCGACGAAGAGCCCGCAGGCGCGCTGCACATTACCGCGCTAGGCGACACGATGAGCAAAGCCGAGCACGCCGAAGCGGTTGCCAAAGTGAAGCAGGACATCATCGACGGCAAAGTTTTTCAGTGCGAAGTGGGCTTTAAAAAGCGCTTTCGCATTCAAGGTGACACCCTGGCACTTTACGACCAGCTGCGTACCATCAACCCCTCGCCGCAGATGTACTACGTGAAGTTTGGCGAGCAGAAGTTGATTGGCGCGAGCCCGGAACTGCTGTTCCGCCTGCGCCAGGGCGAGATGGAGACGTTCCCACTGGCGGGCACTACCCTGCGCGGCCAAACACCCCAGGAAGATACCCAGCTTGCCCGCGCGTTGCTCAACGACCCCAAAGAGATCGCTGAGCACAATATGATTGTGGACCTGCACCGCAACGATATTGGCCGAGTGGCCCAGTTTGGCACGGTGAAAGTACGCAGCCTGATGGATATCAAGCGCTTCAGCCACGTTCAGCATATCTCTAGTGAGATCGTCGGCATTATTGCCGAAGGCGAAGACATGTTCACCGCGCTGGCCAGCAACTTCCCCGCGGGCACGCTAACCGGCGCACCCAAGATTGAAGCGATGAAAATCATCGATGACCTAGAAACCGATGGGCGCGGCCCCTACGGCGGCGCGGTGGGTCAGTTCTCCTTCAACGGCGACTGCACCTTTGCGATCCCCATCCGTACGGTGTTTGTTAACGGCGAGCGCGCTTACGTGCAAACCTGTGGTGGCAACGTTTACGACAGCAACGCCGAGGATGAGTACGAAGAGATCCGCCGCAAATTCGCCGGCACCCGCAAGGCCTTGGCCCCCTTTATGGATACGGAAACGGAGAGCCCCGCATGAAGGTGCTGATCATCGATAACTACGACTCCTTCACCTATAACCTCTACCAGTTTATTGGTGAGATTCTGACCACGGAGAAGAATCGCGGCGAGCTACCCCATTTTGAGATCATGGTGAAGCGCAATAACCAGATTGATTTTAAAGCGATTGAAGCCATGGCGCCGGATCGCATTATTATCTCGCCTGGCCCCGGCTCGCCGGATGACCCACGCTACTTTGGCGTATGCGCCGAAGTGATCGAGAAGCTGGGCAAAACCACGCCGCTGCTGGGCGTTTGCCTAGGTATGCAGGGCATCGTGCATGTGTTCGGCGGTAAGGTGGTCAAAGCGCCGCTGCCGATGCACGGTAAAATCAGCCCCATCAACCACGACAACCGCTCTGTGTTTAACGGCGTACCCGATCAGCTTGAGGTCATGCGCTACCACTCGCTGATTGCCGATGCGACGACGCTACCGGGGTGCCTGGAAGTGACCGCCACGGTGGGCTCACTCACCGCCGACAGCTTTGCTGAGCGCGGCCGCTGGCAGGCAGCGGGTGAGTTTGAGCTGATGGGCGTGAAGCACCGTGACTACCCGATTCACGGTATTCAGTTTCACCCGGAATCGTTTGCCACCGAGGGCGGCAAAGAGCTGATTGCCAACTTCCTGTTTGCCCCTAACGCAGCGGCATAACGGCGATTGAGCCAATAAGCACCGTGATATTGAGAAGCACCGTGACCCAATAAACGCGCCGAAAGGCAGTTTTTTGGGTCTTGTGGCGCAGCTGTTGCTGCGCGCACCAAGCCCCCGGCCAACCGCCTACCAGCGCCAGCCAGTGCAGCGTTTTTTCGCTCACGCGCTGGCGCTTTTTAATCGCGGCCCTTTTATCCCACGCATAGGTGGCGTAGGTAATCACGCTGACCGCCACATACCACGCCAGTAGGTAACTTATATAAGTAGGCATCTCTGTCATGGAGAACTACTTGCGCCGGGAAGTCGGCTTACCGGAGGCGGCTTTACCCCCACTGGGGCGGCCGCCCTTTATCGCGCCCTTACTCGCGCCCGGTTTGCCGTTAGAGTGACTCCCGGGCCTCCCCTTTCCTTTAATGGCCGGTCTTCCCGCTGACGCTGCTCCTTTGCCGCCTGGCTTAGCAGCAGCGGCCCCTTTTGCCTTAGGATCCTTGCGGGCTTTGTTACCCGCACGGGCACCTGAAGAGGCCCGTTTTGCTGTCGGCTTTTTATCCTGCGCGCTACTTCTACCGCCGCTGTAGTTGGGACGGGCGGTTTTTTTCTTCTCAGATGCTTTCTTCTCTGGCGCTACGTCTGAGGTTTCGGTGAGGGCAACAATGGTCTCGATCTCTTTGGGAGTCAGGTCACGCCAATCACCTAGCGCCAGTCCTTTCAGCGAGACGTTCATGATGCGCGTACGCACTAGCTGGGTGACTTCATAGCCAAAGTATTCGCACATACGGCGAATTTGGCGGTTGAGCCCCTGCACTAGCGTGATATTGAACACAAAGGTGGACTCTTTGACCACCTGACACTTTTTGGTCATCTGCCCAAGGATCGGCACGCCGCCCTGCATACCGGCAATAAACTCGTCGGTGATCGGTTTATCGACCGTCACCACGTACTCTTTTTCGTGGTTATTGTTGGCACGTAGGATCTTGTTGACCAAGTCGCCGTTGTTGGTGAGAAAGATCAGCCCCTGGGAGTCTTTATCTAAGCGGCCAATCGGGAAAATACGCGTGCCGTGCTTCACAAACTCAACGATATTGTCTTTTTCCGCCGACTCTGTGGTGCTGACAATACCCACCGGTTTGTTGAGCGCGATAAGGACGAGATCCTCCTCTTCCTGCGGCTCAATCTCCTGGCCGTTGACCTTTACCCGATCCCCCGCGACCACTTGGTCACCGGTGGTTGCCCGGCGGCCATTGATCCACACATTGCCCTGCTCGACAAAGCGGTCCGCCTCCCGGCGGGAACATAGGCCGCTTTCGCTGATGTATTTATTGATACGGGTAGATTTTCGTAACGACATAAAACGCCATGTAGCCTAAATAAACGTTAAAAAGAGGAGCCGGGCTGCTTGAGGAACTCGACCTCTTCTGGAGTCGAGGCTCTGCCCAAGACCGCATTACGATGCGGGTAACGCCCAAAACGGTCAATAATCGACTTGTGGCGTTTCTCGAACTCTAGATTGCTCTCCAGCCCCGGCTGGTCGAATAACTGCATGGCCACAATATGAATGGCCGCCGACTCGCTGTGCATATAGGGCATATAGAGAAAGCTGCGCTCCACCGCTGACAACGACTGGTCTGCCCCGCTGGCAACCGCCTCCTGGGCCAGTGCTAACGCCAGCGTGTCGCTGGCGAACGAGCGGGCATCATCGCGGTAGATATTACGCGAGAACTGATCCAGCACGATCACTTCCGCCAGCCGACCACGTGCCGAACGACGCCACTCGAAACACTCGCACGCTACGGCACTCATCAGCACATCACTGAATCGCTCGGCAATCTGCCGATCCATCTCAGCGTCTTTTTTGAACCATTGTGCGGGCGTCAGCTCCTGAAACCAGAAAGCCAGCACGGCCTGAGCGTCTGTGGTCATGTTTCTGCCTCCAACACCGGACATAAAGAAAAGCGCCGCCACCCATCGGTAGCGGCGCTGGTGGGCTGTCTTCAGCTTAGCCGGTGTTACGCAGGCCAGCCGCAATACCCGCCATGGTGACCATTAACGCGCGGGAGAGATCCGGGCTAATCGCGCCGTCGGCATCGCGGTTACGCTGCAAAAGCTCGGCTTGCAGGCCGTGCAGCGGGTCGATGTAGGGGTTGCGTACGTCAATCGCTTGACGAATCAGCGGCGTGTTCTCCAGCAGTTTCTCCTGCTGCAGGATATCCAGCACCACGTCTTCCAGACGCTCAAAGCGCTCACGGAGTTTTTTGCCCAGCGCTTTTAGCGACGGCTCGTCCACCAAGCGGTGCTCGTAGTAGGCGGCAATCGCCACGTCTGCTTTGGCCAGCAGCATCTCTAACATATCCAGGTAGGTGCCAAAGAACGGCCACTGGGTGCGCATTTCTTGCAGCACTTCACGGCCGCCGGGCTGTTCCAGGCGGAGGGAGAAGGCTTCGCCGCTGCCAAGCCAAGCGGGCAGCATCAGGCGGATTTGTGTCCAGGCGAAAATCCAGGGGATCGCCCGCAGGGTTTCCACGCCGCCATCCTGGCGGCGCTTGGTCGGCCGCGAGCCTAGCGGCAGCCTACCCAGCGCGCCCTCCGGCGTCACCGCACGGAAGTACGGCACGAAGTCGGGATCTTCCCGTACCACGCCTACATAAGCACCGTGGGCGACTTTGGCCAGTTGATCCATCTCTTCGCGCCAGTGGGGTTCCGGCGCGGGCGGTGGCAA
This sequence comes from Halomonas sp. 707B3, assembly GCF_024158645.1. Taxonomy (NCBI): domain Bacteria; kingdom Pseudomonadati; phylum Pseudomonadota; class Gammaproteobacteria; order Oceanospirillales; family Halomonadaceae; genus Halomonas; species Halomonas sp. 707B3. The sequence goes on along the minus strand of NZ_JAMZBE010000020.1, from coordinate 29,021 downwards.
TAGCGTGGCTTCCAACACCGCACAGGCGTAGATCTCCATGGAGCGCAGCGCGATATCCGGCTGGCCGAACTTAAAGCGAATCATCTCGCCCTGCTCGGTCACCCGCAGGCTGCCGTTCACGGAGCCCGGCGGCTGAGACAGAATCGCCGCGTGGGCCGGACCGCCCCCACGGCCCACGGTGCCGCCGCGGCCGTGGAATAGCGTTAGGTCAACACCGTGCTTTTCGCACACGTTCACCAGCGCTTCCTGGGCGCGGTACTGTGCCCAAGCGGCGGCGAGCTGACCGGCATCTTTGGCAGAGTCGGAGTAGCCGATCATCACTTCTTGGCGGTCTTTAGTCAGGGCGCGGTAGCCCGGCAGCGCCAGCAGTTGATCGATCACATCCCCCGCGTGATCCAGGTCGTTGAGGGTTTCGAACAGCGGCGCGATGGGAAGCGTTACCTGCCCACCCACTTCTTTCATCAACAGTGCCACGGTGAGCACATCAGAGGGCTCGGCGGCCATGGAGATAATGTAAGTACCCAGCGCTTCGGCGTGCTCCTGGGCGATCACCTTGAAGGTATCAATGACTTCCCGGGATTCCGCCGAACACTCCCAGCGGCGGGGAATTAGCGGGCGACGGGACTCTAGCTCCGCTAGCAAAAACTCCTGACGCTGGGTTTCGCTCCACTCCTGGTAATGGCCAAGCCCCAGCGAGCTGGTGAGTTCTTCCATTACTTGGGCGTGGCGGCTGGCTTCCTGGCGAAGGTCGAGCTTGGTCAGCGTGACCCCGAACACGGCCACACGGCGCAGGGTATCCAGCAGCGCACCGTTGGCGATGGTATCCAGCCCCACGTCACACAGCGAGCGGTAGCAGGCCAGCAGCGGCGCGTAGATTTGGTCGCGGGTTTCAATAATCGGCCCGCCGTCATAGTTGCGGCCATCCAACTGCGCTTTCGCCCAGTCGCGAGTGGCTTCCATTTTAGTTAGTAACCGCTTGAGCAGCTCCCGGTAGGGCTCCGCCACATCGCCCACTTCAGCTTTGAGGGCGCTGTTGGCTTTCCACATGGAGAGCTCTGTTTTGAGCTGTTCTAAATCCCGCAGGTAAAGGTCCGCCGCCATCCAGCGGCCTAGCAGCAGCACTTCCTGGCTCACTTTGGCGGTGACATTCGGGTTGCCATCGCGGTCGCCGCCCATCCAGGAGGCGTAGCGAATCGGCGCGGCGTCCAGAGGCAGGCGCTCACCTGCGGTGTCCAGCAGCAGGTTATCCAAGTCGCGGTGGAAATCCGGCACCGCCTGCCACAGCGAGTTCTCGATCACCGCAAAGCCCCACTTCGCCTCATCCACCGGCGTTGGGCGTTCGTGGCGAATCTCGTCGGTGTGCCACGCTTGGCTGATCAACTCTTCCAAGCGGCCTTGGGCACGTGCGCCACGCTCGGGGTAATCTTCTGAGCTCTCAATCGCGGTTAAGCACTCATCAATGGCATCGTACTTCTGGATCAGCGTGCGGCGAATAACTTCGGTGGGATGCGCGGTCAGCACTAGCTCCACGCGCATATTGGCAAGGGTTTCCACCAGTTTACGCGGTGAATTACCGGCCTGCTGGGCGCGTTCCAATAGCTCCCCTAGGGCTGGCTGTGAACCGGGTTTGTAATCTTCAACCCGGCGAAACCGCGCTCGGTAGTGCTGTTCAGCAATATTGGCCAGGTTCAAAAACTGGTTGAATGCTCGGGTCACCGGCAGCAGGTCACGCTCGGGAAGCTGGCGCAAATACTCAATCAACTGGCGCTGCTGCAGTGAGTCGCTCTGGCGGCCCCGCTTGGCATGGGCACGAATGGTTTCAATCTTATCGACAAACGGCTGGCCTAAATCGTCGGCGATGGTTCGCCCTAGACTGTCACCTAGAATACGCACGTTATCGCGCAGTGATTCGTGTAGATCATGGCTCATTGGCGTGGCCTCCTTGCGGGGTCGCGTTGATGGTTTTGAAATTAGCGTTGTTCTTGGGCTTTCGCGGCTTGCCAGTGGCTTTCCATCTCATCCAGCGAGGCCTCGTTCAGGGGGCACTCGGTTTCGGCAAGCGCGCGTTCGACATAGCGAAAGCGGCGTTCGAATTTTGCATTGGTACTACGTAAGCACTGTTCGGGGTCGGCGCCCAGCGTGCGGGCTAAATTGGTGACGGCAAACAGCAGGTCGCCCACCTCATCCTGGGCGTGCTTTCGATCACCTGCCGTCAGCGCCTCTTCGACCTCCTCCAGCTCCTCGCGAATTTTGGCCAGCACGCCTTCGGCATCAGGCCAATCAAAGCCAACCCGGGCGGCGCGTTTGGAGAGTTTGGCGGCGCGGCTTAACGCAGGCAGCGTGCGGGGCACGTCATCCAACACCGACGGTGCTTGGGTGGCTCGTTCGGCGCGCTCGTCGGCTTTGAGGGCTTCCCAGCGGCTGTTCACCTGCTGGGTTTTGACCTCGTCGGCACTCACACCGGGCGGGCGGCGGGAAGCCAGCGTGCCGTCTGGGAACACATGGGGGTGACGGCGCAGCATTTTGGCGGTCAGCGTATCGACGATATCGTGAAAGTCGAAGCGCTGCTCTTCTGCGCCAAACTGGGCGTAATAGACCACTTGAAACAGCAGGTCGCCTAGCTCACCGGGCAACTCGTCAAATGCGCGACGCTCAATGGCGTCGGCCACTTCGTAGGCCTCTTCCAGGGTGTGAGGCACGATGCTGTCCCAATCCTGCTTGATATCCCACGGGCAGCCCTGCTCCCGGTCGCGCAATACGGTCATCAGAGTGAGCAAATCGTCCAGGGTATGGCGCATTAGGCCCCTCCTTTACGGGCACTTTTTTCAGGGTCGGCATTACGCAGGCGGCGTACTTCGGTCACGTTAGGTAGCTGCTGGATACGCGAGAACAGCCTGCCGAGGGATTCCAGGCCGTCGACTTCCAGAGTAATCCGCAGCCGGGCAATGCCTTCATCGGTATCGGTGAGGGTGTTGACCGCCAACACATTGACCTTCTCGTTGCCTAGTAGGCCCGTCACATCACGAAGTAGCCCAGAGCGGTCCCAGGCTTGAATCTCGATAGTCACCGGGTAACGGGTATGTGCCCGCTCGCCCCACTCCACTTCGATAATGCGCTGAGGCTCTTCCAAGCGCAATTGGAGGATATTGGTGCAGTCCTGGCGATGAACGGTCACGCCGCGCCCTTGGGTAATAAAGCCGACAATCGGCTCGCCGGGTACCGGGCGGCAGCAGTTGGCCATGCTGGTTTTCAGGTTGCCCACACCCAGCACGGTGATATCGCTTTGGGTGGCTTTGCTGGGCTGGCGGCGGGGTTTGGCCAACAGACGATCAAGCTGCTCCTGGTCATCGGTTTCACCAAACAGCTGCTGGGCCTGGTGCAGCACTTGACCAATTCGCAGGTCGCCCGCCCCCAGCGCCGCGTACATATCGTCGGCGTTTTGGTAGTTGACGGCTTTGGCGAGCTTAGCAAGGTCCAGCCCTTCCACATCCAGGCGGCGCATTTCACGCTCAAACAGCGTGCGCCCTTCGTCCAGGTTCTGGTCGCGGGCCTGATGCTTAAACCACGCCTGAATTTTTGCCCGCGCCCGGGAGGTGCGCACGTAGCCTAAGCTGGGGTTGAGCCAGTCGCGGCTGGGGCCGCCTTTGGTGGCAGTGAGAATCTCGATTTGCTGGCCGGTTTTCAGCTTGTAGGTCAGCGGGACGATGCGACCGTTAACCTTGGCACCTCGGCAGCGATGGCCAATTTCGGTGTGCACCCGGTAAGCAAAATCGATCGGCGTGGCAATACGCGGCAGGTCGATAACGTGCCCATCCGGGGTAAAGACGTAGATGCGGTCAGGGGCGACATCGCTGGAGAGGCCTTCACGCAGGTCGCCAAAGCCGCCCACTTCGTCCTGCCACTCCAATACTTGTCGCAGCCAGGCAATTTTCTCTTCGTAGCTACGGCTTTTGGCGTTGGTGTCGTGGCCTTTATAGCGCCAGTGGGCGCACACCCCAAGCTCCGCTTCATCATGCATGGCGAAGGTACGGATCTGTATCTCCAGCACCTTGTTTTCCGGCCCCATGACGGCGGTGTGCAGCGACTGATAGCCGTTTTTCTTGGGGTTGGCGATGTAGTCGTCAAACTCGTTGGGCACGTGGTGCCAGCGGGAATGGACGATGCCTAACACGGTGTAGCAGTCGGTGACTTCCGGCACCAGGATACGCACGGCGCGCACGTCGTGTACCTGGGAGAAATCGATCCGCTTGCGCTTCATTTTGCGCCAGATGGAGTAGATATGCTTGGCCCGGCCGCTCACGTCGTAGCGGTGAATATGCTGGGCTTCCATCAGGCCTTTGAGGGTTTCGACCACGTCGTGAATATAGCGGTCGCGATCAAGGCGCTTCTCCGCCAATAGCTTGGCGATGGCCTTGTATTCCTCTTCGTGGAGATAACGAAACGAGAGGTCTTCGAGCTCCCATTTGATCTGGCCAATACCCAGGCGGTGGGCCAGCGGCGCGTAGATATCCGCCACTTCCCTGGCGACCTGTAAGCATTTCTCACGGGGAGCGTCTTTGACTTGGCGCAGCGCGCAGGTGCGCTCGGCAATTTTGATCAGGGCGACGCGCACGTCGCCCACCATATTCACCAGCATTTTGCGCAGGTTTTCCTGCTGGTTGTGCTGGCTCATGCCATGGTTGGGTGCCAATGGGTAGCTGATGGCGGCCATTTGCAGCACGCCATCAATGAGCTTGGCGACTTCATCCCCAAAGCGCTTGGTGACCGCCTCCAGACTCAGCAGACCTTCCCGAACGGCACGGTAAAGCACGGCTGCCTCAAGGGTCGATTGGTCGAGCTTCAGGTCGGCGAGTATATCCGCCATCTCAAGCCCCATACGGAAACTAGAGCCCGGCGACAGCCACACGCGATGGGTGCGAGGCGCTTCTCGATCTAGCTGTTCGGCAAGCTCACAGGCTTGAACCAAACGCTCGGGTTCACGTAGGCGCACATCTTCTTGAAGGCGCGTTAACCATTGTTGTATGTCCACCTTTCCGCTTTCTGTTAGCGGCTGGTCTTCACGCACTTTCACCATGACTATGACTCATCCTTTTAGGGTGGCAGCTTTCACACTGCTGCCACCAAGGCTTGCTGCAAAGGGCAAACTAGCCCGCGTATTCAAACAGCATCAGCGTTTCCATGTGGGCAGTGTGCAGAAACATATCTGCCACTGTGACTTGCTTGACGCGATATCCCGCATGCACAAGGTGTGCCGCATCCCTGGCCAGCGTGGCCGGGTCACAGGAAATATAGGCCACCTTCGCCACCTTATGGCGCCCCACTGCTTGGCAAATAGCTTCCGCCCCGCTGCGTGGGGGATCTAATACCAATGCATCCACCGAACGCTCGCGAAGCAGTGTTTTTACCGCTATCGCATCGTTTAGATCTGCCTGTTGAACGCTCACATTGAGCTGGTTCAGCGCTGCGTTAGTGCCAAGGCGCTCTACCATGGCAGTGTTACCTTCTACCGCGTGCACGCTGGCGCCTGCAGCGGCCAGAGGAAGGCTGAAGTTCCCCATCCCGGCAAACAGGTCGAGTAGCTGCATCCCAGGTGCTGGCGTTAACCATGCTACCACCTGAGACACCATCTTTTGATTGACCTCGGCATTTACCTGTAAAAAATCACCGGGGGCAAACTGCAGCACCAACTCAGACTCAGCGCTTTCTTGGTGGGGCGACACACCAAGCGCAATCAGCGAAAAGCGCTCTTCCAGCGCAGGCTCTGCACCATGCCAGTGCAAGGACGGTGACTCACGCCCTAACCATGCGCCTAATCTCACTTGGTGCTGGTCAGCAAACCCTTGCCAGCGCTGCCAATCCTGCGGCTGCTCTTTTAACTGCCTGACCAGCACCACCGTAGCCTGGGGCGTCGCCAGCAGTTCAATATGCCCTACCGCGCGGGGTGCATCCAGCTCAGTAAGCAGTTGCTTTAGTGGGGCTATCAGTGCTTGAAGGGCAGGTACCAATACATGGCAGTGGTCAATATCCACTAGTCGGTGACTATTTGCAGCCCGAAACCCTAACCGAACGGTACCCTGACTATCGACCTTCACCCCTAGACGCGCCCGACGGCGGTAGCTTTCTTGCTGACCATTGATTGCCGCCACCTCATCCAGCGTTATGCCTTGGCGCGCCATCAATTCGCTGACGACCTCACGCTTGTGGGCACGCTGGGCGTCTACTGCCAAGTGCTGCAAATCACAGCCACCGCAGTGGCCAAAATGAGCACAAGGTGGCTCTACTCGCTGCGGCGAGGCAGTGACCAGGGTTTTTACGTGCGCTTCATCAAAGCGCTTACGGGTGACGTGCACCGCCACTTCGACCTGCTCACCAGGCAGCGCTTGGTCGACAAAGACGGTTTTGCCCGCCGAGTTATGGCTCACGCCACGCCCGTCATGAGCTAGCCGCTCAATCATTAACGGCGCATCAGCGTCAGCGGTGGCGGCTGGCTGCTTGGCAGGCGCTGTATTACTGCTTGGCTGACGTGCCAGCCCAGAGTGGCCGGAGGCGGGCCTAGGCGGCCGCCGCTTACCCAACATAGCCATCTATACCTCCGGGGCAAATAAGCCCGTGGAGAGATAGCGATCACCACGGTCACAGACAATAAACACGATGACCGCATTTTCGGTTTGTTCAGCAATGCGCAGCGCACCCGCTAGGCTTCCGCCAGATGAAACGCCTGCCAGAATGCCCTCTTCTCGGGCCAAGCGGCGCATATGCGCTTCCGCTTCTTGCTGGCCGATATCCAGGGTGGTATCCACGCGCGGCGCTTCAAAAATCGCTGGCAGATACTCTTTAGGCCAGCGACGAATGCCGGGGATACTGGCCCCGTCAGCGGGCTGCAAGCCCACAATCTGAATCGCGCTGTTCTGCTCTTTAAGATAGCGCGACACGCCCATAATGGTACCTGTGGTGCCCATTGAGCTCACAAAGTGGGTCACTTCACCGCCGGTTTGCTGCCATATTTCTGGCCCGGTAGTGCGGTAGTGCGCCAGCGGGTTATCTGGATTAGCAAACTGATTGAGCGGCTTACCTTCACCCCGGGCAATCATGGCATCTGCGATGTCACGAGCCTCTTCCATACCGCCTTCTTTACTGGCCGTAATCAGCTTAGCGCCGTAGGCCGCCATGGCCTGCTTGCGCTCGGCGGAAGCATTTTCCGGCATAATCAGGGTCATGTTGTACCCTTTTAGAGCCGCCGCCATAGCAAGCGCAATGCCGGTATTGCCGGAAGTCGCCTCAATTAACGTATCCCCTGGGGAAATTTCCCCACGAGCTTCCGCTTCACTCAGCATAGAGAGCGCGGGACGATCTTTCACCGAGCCCGCGGGGTTATTGCCTTCGAGTTTGGCAAGCAGCGTATTGTTCTTCCCAGCGGTAATTCGCTTCAGGCGAACCAACGGCGTATTGCCGACCACATCTTCAAGCGTGGGATAATTCATCGAACATTCCTTATCGTAACCGTTATGCTGCATTATATCGGTGCTGCCTGTGACTGGACAGGCAACCTACTAGATTCAACGAGCTTCTTTCATGTCATTAAACACGCGTCTGCTGTTTGCCCTGCTTGGCTTTCCACTGCTGGTTTACGCCGTCATGGCGATACTGTTTGTTATTCAGAGCGACCACACCGGCCATGACGTCCTTAAAGACCGTCTCACCAGTGCCGGTGAGCTATTAGCCCCCAGCTTTAACACTGCGATGGTAGACGGAGATTTACAGCGCCTTGAAGAGCTGGCTAGGCAGCTATTGGAACATCGCGGGCTGCGGGCCGTGACCCTATTTGATGAACTGGGTAACCGCCTACTAGTGATGGGCCACTCTATGCCGCCCCCGCCTCGGCTGCATGCGCCAGAAGCAACGGCCATTACCATGGAAGAGGATGCCTGGCGGTTACAGGTGCCGTTGACCAGTGAAGCAATGGGCGACATTCGCCGCGTGACTAACGGCTGGCTAGAAGCCGAAATGGATATTCGCGCGCTAACACTTGAACGCTACCGGCTAATTGCGAGTTTAAGCCTAGGCGGCATGCTGCTGGGGCTGCTGCTGTTTTTAATTGCTTTTGCCATTAGCCGCTATGCAAGCCGCCCTATTGAAGAGGCTAACCAAGCCCTTTACCGCCTCTCCCGTGGCGATTACAGCCTAGTGATGCCCGCAGCCAAACCCACCGAGTTCAAACAACTTGCTAACCACATTAACCGCTTAGCGGAACATTTTCAGCAAGCCCAGCGGGATATGCAGAGCCAGATTGAGCAGGCCACCAGCGAGCTGCAGGAGTCGATGGAGACCATCGAAGAGCAGAATATCAAGCTAGACCTTGCTCACCGCAGCGCGCTGCGCGCCAATGCTGTTAAATCCGAATTTCTGGCCAATATGAGCCACGAGATCCGCACACCGCTCAACGGCATTATTGGTTTTTGCCGCTTGCTGGGCCGTTCATCCCTCGACACCCGGCAAGAAGAGTGGCTGGAGCACGTTCGCCGCGCCTGCGATAACCTACTGATGCTGGTGAATGATGTATTGGACTTCTCTAAGCTGGAAGCCGACCGGCTGACTCTGGAAGAGGTCGATGTCGACATTGTCACCCTAGTTGACGAGATTATTGGCTTGCATGCGCCCGAGGCACAGCGCAAGCAGCTACACTTGGTCGCCATGGTGTACGACGATGTCCCCACTCCCCTTTGCGGCGACCCACTGCGCATCCATCAAGTGTTGAATAATCTTCTGGGCAACGCGCTGAAATTTACCACCGAAGGAGAGATCATCATCCGCGTCATGCTGGATAACCAAGAGGGCCAGCATGTCGTACTGCATATTAGCGTGAGCGATACCGGCATTGGTTTAAGCGATGAGCACCAGCAGCAGCTCTTTAGCGCGTTCTCACAAGCCGAACCGAGTCACTCTCGCCAGTTTGGCGGCAGCGGCTTAGGGCTGACCATTTGCCGCCAGCTTATTCAGCGGATGGGTGGGGAGATTACGGTAGAAAGCGAGCTGGGTAAGGGGTCGACTTTCTCATTTACCCTGCCTCTTCTGGCACACCAGGCGGCTGAGCGCCCGCCGGAGCTGACGCTAGATAACCCCACTATTCGCCTTCACGAAACGCACCCGCCCACTCGCCATGTGCTAGAGCATTTGCTAGTACGCTGGGGCGCGCGCCCAGTCTCGTTTATTAATGCCGGCAATGAATCGCTGCTGATGCTATGTCTGGCGCAGAGTGACTTTGAAGGGGATCGCAAAGCGTACTGGCAGTCCGTGATTGCGCAAACTCCCTGCCCGGTCATTATTCTGGCGAATACTACTAGCTTCGACCTACCCACGTGGGAATTTCCCTACGGCGGCGAAATGCTGTGCAAACCGTTTACTCGGACGCAGCTTGTGACCACCCTGCGTCAGTTGCTGCAACTGCAACCACTCCCCCTTGCCAGTGAAGCAGTCAGCAAACCGCCGCTTGCCCCTCGCCTAACAATTTTAATTGTCGACGATAACTCGTCAAACCGTGAACTGTTAAAAGCGATGCTGGAGAGCGATACGCTACACATTGTGCTAGCAGAAAGCGGCCAAGAAGCACTGGAGTTTGCGCGCCACCAAATTGCCGATATGGTATTGATGGATATCCGCATGCCGGGGATGGACGGCATACAGGCCACACAAGCGCTGCGGCGTATTAATAATAGCTGGGCGCGCTGCCCTATTATTGCCGTGACGGCCCATGTACTGAGCACTGAACGACAGCAGTGGCTGGCAGAAGGGCTGGATGATGTGCTGGTCAAACCCATCGACGATGCCCAGCTACAACAGCTGTTGCAGCGCTTTTTAGGAATTGCACCACGAAAAGCAGCCCCTACTGAAGCAGCTTCCACTCGTCAGTCACAGGTTCCCACCGCTCCCCCTAGCTCGCTGCCAGCGGTCGATTTGATGCTAGGAGCACGCTTGGCAGGAGGCAGGGAGACCTTAGCCAAGCAGCAACTGTTACGGCTCATTGACAGCCTGCCGGAGAGCGAGCAGCAGATACGCGACGCCTTTCAGGCAGGCGATCTAACGGCGCTCCTGGACTGGGTGCATGGACTAAACGGAGCCAGCCGCTACTGCGGCGCACCAGAACTAGCCCTGCTGGTGGAAACCCTAGAAACGCGCCTGCGTACCAGTGGCCTACGCCATGTAGAGGCACTGCTTGACGAGCTATACGCCGCCATGACGCGCCTTAGCCAAGAGCGCGACTCACTGGTGAGCTGATAACTGCCCAGTATGAGGCATATTATCAGCTCTCTAAAATAACAAAGGCGACGGCGTAGTCGGCTTCATCACTCAGCGTAATATGCGCGGCGGTCGCCCCGCTAGCGGTGAACCGCCGCTGCGCTTCACCGCTCAGTTTAAGGCTGGGCTTCCCCAGGGCATCATTGATTACCTGAATATCGCCCCACTGCATCCCCTGGCGAAGCCCAAGGCCCAGGGCTTTCACAAAAGCCTCTTTCGCCGCAAAGCGCTTGGCCAGATAGGCGACTGCTTGCCCCTTCTCCTGCCACACCGCCTGTTCGTCGGGCCCTAAGATACGCTGAGCAAAGCGCGGGCCGTGACGCGTCACGGCCTGGCGAAAACGCTCAACTCGGGCAATGTCCGAGCCAATTCCCACAATCATGTTAGTGGCCGCAGCAGTGGTGACTGTCGCCGTGATCGTGGTCATGTTCGTGCTCGTGGGCATCAAGCGCAGCCATTAAGCCCGCTTCTTGCCCGGCAATGATTAGTCGTTTCATCTCTTGCACGGCTTCTTTCAAGCCGACAAACAGCGCACGGGCAATGATCGCGTGGCCAATGTTCAGCTCATTAACACCGGGTAGCGCCGCAATGGCTTCCACATTGTGGTAGTGCAACCCGTGACCCGCATTGACCACCAAGCCCAGAGATACGGCGTGTACCGCCGCCGCGCTGAGGCGGTCATACTCGGCGTTGGCCTCGGCACTCCCCGGTTTTGCCTCTGCATAGGCTCCGGTGTGTAACTCGATGGTAGGTGCGCCTGCGCGCTTGGCCGCATCAATTTGTGCTTCATCCGGGTCGATAAACAGCGATACATCGCAGCCAATCGCAGCGAGACGCTGGCAAGCACTGGCGATATGATCGAAACCGCCGACGATATCCAACCCGCCCTCGGTGGTCAGCTCTTCGCGCTTCTCGGGCACCAAGCACACATGGGCCGGGCGCACTTCTTCTGCAAGCGCCAGCATCTCTTCGGTGACCGCCATTTCAAGATTCATGCGCGTATTGAGCACCTCCGCCAGCAGGCGCACGTCACGGGGCTGAATATGGCGGCGGTCTTCGCGTAGGTGGACGGTAATCCCATCGGCTCCAGCTTCTTCCGCCAACAGCGCTGCCTGAACCGGGTCAGGGTAACGAGTGCCACGGGCCTGACGCAGCGTGGCAATATGGTCGATGTTAACGCCGAGTAATATCCGTGGGGGATGCATAGCGGGTCTCCAATCAATAAGCAGCGATAGGTCGTTATCGCGATCAATAGTAACGGTGGTTCACTAACGATGACGGCGGCGGGCTAAATCTAGCATCAGCTCGCGAGAACGTAATGCCGTTGGGCCAAGATGGGGGGCCAGCGCTGCCCGCATGACCGCTTTCAGAGCGCTCGCTAAGCCCGTAGGCTGCCAGTCGCCTTGCTCTATGTAGCGTAAGGTGCGACCTTCAATACCCTGTTCCGCTGCCACAAAAGCACGGCTGTCAGCATCAAAGCGATAGCGTTGGTGCGGGTCCAGCGCTCCGCCTTCAAGGGTACAAAAACGCGGCGTGGCCTCAAGCACCTCCAATAGCGCCCACTCATAGCGTCTAAGCGCCAAGCCCCGCTCCGCAGGTACCGGCAGCGCATCTAGCAAAGCACTATAAAAAGCAAAGACATCGGTGGCGGCCAGTTCAAGCGGGAGTAAGCGAGTAGCAATTTCATTGGCGTAGAGACCACACAGCAGGCCTTCGCCTGCCAGCAGCGCGGTGTGCCCACGGGACTCCATGAGCGTTAGCCGCTTTAGCTCTCGATCTCCCCGCCAGGATACAAATAGCGGGGTGAACGGCTGCAGCCGCTGGCGAGATTTAGAACCGGGCCGCTGGCCGCCGTGGGCAACCGCCCGGATGCGGCCATGGTTGAGCGTTAATAAGTCGACCAGCGCGCTGGTTTCACGATATGCCCGACGGTGCAGCAGAAACGCAGGCTCGGCGGTCATGGCGGTGCTCAATCGAGATCGTAACCCAGGCTCTTCAGTGCCCGCTCGTCATCCGACCAGCCGCGCTTCACCTTCACCCACATATTCAGCATGACCTTAGTACCCAGCGCACGCTCCATATCCAGGCGCGCTTCACGGCCAATACTCTTGATCCGGTCGCCGTTCTCGCCGATCAAAATCACTTTCTGACCTTGGCGCTCCACCAAAATCAGCGCGCTGATGTGCGTGACGCGCTCGGTCTCGCGGAACTCTTCGATCTCGACCGTCATCTGGTAAGGCAGTTCGTCACCTAGCTGGCGCATGACTTTCTCACGCACCAGTTCGGCCGCCATAAAGCGCAGGCTCTTGTCGGTGATTTGATCTTCTGGGAAGAAGTGGATGCTCTCCGGCAAGTGCTTGGCGACTTCCTCTTCCAGGGTCTCTACCTGAGTGCCGTGCTTGGCGGAGATGGGCACAACGGCAGCAAACTCACGGCGTGCGCCTACCTCGGCCAGCCAAGGCAGCAGGTCGGCTTTATCCTGGAGACGATCGACCTTATTGACCGCTAGAATTACCGGCGCTTTCACATGCTCTAAACGCTTTAACACGGCCTGGTCTTCGTCGGTCCAGCGAGTGCGGTCGATGATGAACACCACGCAGTCCACATCGCGAAGCGCCTGGGTCGCCGCCTGGTTCATGAAGCGGTTGATGGCCTTGTTGCGATCTTTGGACATGATGTGCATGCCCGGCGTGTCGACGTAGATAAACTGCGTCTCTTCAACGGTTTTAATGCCCATCACTTGGTGGCGGGTGGTTTGTGGCCGCCGCGAGGTAATCGAAATTTTCTGCCCCAGAATCCGGTTCATGAGGGTTGATTTGCCTACGTTGGGACGGCCAACGATGGCCACGAATCCGCAGGTTTGGCTCATGATTTGTCTCCAGGGGGTTGTTCGAGATAGGACAGTGCTTCTTCCGCAGCCTGCTGTTCAGCGTGGCGGCGGCTGGGGCCTTTACCAGTGGTATGCTCGCTTAGTAGCTCGATGTAGCACTCCACGGTAAAGGTCTGGGCATGCGCCTCTCCCTTTACAGAGACCACTTCATAGCGCGGCAGCGCCGCTTGGCGCGACTGCAAAAACTCTTGTAAGCGTGTTTTGGGGTCTTTTTGGGTATCTTGCAGCGAAATATTTTCTAGACGCTCGGCATACCACGCCAGCACGCGCTCGCGTACCGCATCCATACCGGCATCCAGGTAAATCGCGCCTATCACGGCTTCCACGGCATCTGCGAGAATTGACTCACGGCGGTGGCCGCCACTCTTCATCTCACCGGAGCCTAAACGTAAACACTCACCGAACGCCATTTCCCGCGCCAGTTCGGCGAGGGTTTGGCCTTTTACCAAGCGGGCACGCAGGCGGGAAAGCTGCCCTTCCCGCGCCTGGGGAAAGCGCTGAAACAACGCTTCGGCAATCACGAAATTGACGATAGAGTCACCTAGAAATTCCAGGCGCTCATTGTTACGACCACCGTAGCTGCGATGGGTCATGGCCAGTTCCAAAAGCGTTGGGTCGCCAAAGGTATGGCCGATTCGTCGGCAAAAAGCGGTTAAGGAATTACTCACAGTGCTCCTACGTCATTGACGTTAACTAAGATAACCACACTAACGGTTTGTAAATTATGCTGCTTCATTCAATACGCCGTACGCTGGTGAAGCTGGGCAGGCCGCCATCCCAGTGCATCCAAACAGCAAACGCGCGGCCCACAATGTTATCTTCGGGCACAAAGCCCCAGTAGCGGCTGTCATTGGAATGGTCGCGGTTATCCCCCATGGTGAAGTAGTGGCCTTCAGGCACGACGACTTCGCGCATTTGCGGGCCTGGGTCACGGGGGTTGTTATAAATAAAGTGGCTGACTTCGCCTAACTGCTCTTCCAGCAGTAGCTGCTGGGGAGAGAGCTCCGGGCCCTCTTCAATCAGTGCTTTGGTGACCGGCTCGCCGTTCACATAGAGCTGCTTGCCCTCATAGCGAATACGGTCGCCGGGCAGGCCCACCACGCGCTTAATAAAGTTCACCGATGGTTCTTCGGGGAAGCGGAACACCATCACATCGCCCCGCTCAGGGTCGTCTACTTCCAAAAAGCGGTTATGGACGACAGGCAGCCGAAGCCCATAGGCAAATTTATTCACTAGAATAAAGTCACCGATTTCCAGGGTAGGCTTCATGGAACCAGAGGGAATCTGAAACGGCTCTACGATAAAGCTACGCACCACCAACACTACGAGTAGCACCGGAAAAAACGAACGCGAGTAATCGACTGGCCACGGTTCTTTTAGGAGCTTTTCCCGAGTCGGCGCATCCAGGCCTTCCATGGTGGCCGTTTCAGCTTTGGCCACACGCTCACGGCGCTTTGGCCGAAGCACCAGCACATCCAGCAGGTAAATGGCTCCAGAGAGTGCAACGGCGAGTACCAGTAATAGTGAAAAATCCATGTGGGGTTCGTATCCCTAGTCGTTTACCTTGAGCACAGCAAGGAAGGCATCTTGGGGAATTTCAACACGCCCCACCTGTTTCATCCGTTTCTTACCGGCTTTCTGTTTCTCTAGCAGCTTTTTCTTACGGCTGACGTCGCCGCCGTAACACTTAGCCGTGACGTTTTTACGTAGAGCCTTCACCGTAGAACGAGCAACCACCTGACCACCAATCGCTGCCTGAATCGCTACGTCAAACATCTGACGCGGAATCAGCTCTTTCATCTTCTCCACCAGCAAACGGCCACGGTTGTGGGCATGGTCGCGGTGGATAATGACCGCCAGGGCGTCGACTTTATCGCCGTTAATCAATACATCTAGACGCACCAGTTTCGCCGCTTCAAAGCGCTCGAAGTTGTACTCCAGCGAGGCATAACCGCGAGAGATGGATTTTAAACGGTCAAAGAAGTCCATGACCACTTCCGACATGGGCAGCTCATAGGTCAGCTGAATCTGGTTACCTAAAAACTGCATGTCCAACTGGGTGCCACGACGCTGCTCGCACTCGGCGATGACGTTACCTACAAACTCCTGAGGTACCAGAATGCTGGCACGCACGATGGGCTCGCGCATCTGCTCTACATCGGCCATATCAGGCAGCTTGGAGGGGTTGGAGACGTACTGGATGTCGCCGTTCTTCATGGCGAGTTCATAGACAACCGTTGGCGCGGTGGTCAGCAGATCCAGATCGTACTCACGCTCCAGGCGCTCTTGGATGATCTCCATGTGCAGCGTGCCGAGGAAGCCTACGCGGAAACCAAAGCCCAGTGCATCGGAGTTTTCCGGCTCGTACTCAAGAGAAGCATCGTTAAGGGCGAGTTTTTCCAGGGCATCGCGGAAATCTTCATAATCGTCCGCACTCACTGGGAACATACCAGCGTAAACCTGCGGCTTCACTTTCTGGAAACCTGGCAGACGCGGCACGTCTGGGGTCTTGGTGTGGGTGATGGTATCGCCCACGGGTGCCCCATGAATCTCTTTGATACCGGCCACGATAAAGCCGACTTCACCGGCACGCAGAATATTCGTCTCTTTACGCAGCGGGGTAAAAATACCCACTTCCGTGGCGTTCCAGTCGCGGCCAGTCGACTTGATGCGAATTTTGTCGCCCTTACGCAGCGTGCCGTCAAACAGGCGCACCAGCGAGACAACGCCCAGGTAGTTATCGAACCAGGAGTCGATAATCAGCGCTTGGAGAGGTGCATCGGGGTCACCCTTGGGCGGCGGAATATCGCGCACTAGGCGCTCTAGCAGCGCGTCAATGCCGATACCGCTTTTCGCTGATACCTGGCAGGCATCGGTCGCATCTAAGCCGATAATCTCTTCTACTTCCTGAGCTACCCGGTCGGGGTCGGCCTGGGGAAGGTCAATTTTATTAAGTACCGGTAGTACTTCCAGGCCCTGCTCAATCGCGGTATAGCAGTTAGCCACTGACTGTGCTTCCACACCTTGGGCGGCATCAACCACCAGCAGCGCCCCTTCACAGGCGTACAGCGAGCGCGAGACTTCATAGGAGAAGTCAACGTGCCCTGGGGTATCGATGAAGTTGAGCTGATACACCTGACCATCGGCAGCGGTGTAATCCAGCGTCACCGACTGCGCCTTGATGGTAATACCACGCTCACGCTCGATATCCATGGAGTCGAGCACTTGCTCCTTCAGCTCACGTTCCGTCAAACCGCCACAGGTTTGAATCAGACGATCAGAGAGCGTCGATTTACCGTGGTCGATATGCGCGATGATGGAGAAATTGCGAATATGCTTGAGCTTTCCGCTGGAAACGTCATGAGACATCGAGTGTGTTCTGCCTTATTGGTACGCAAGCGTGGGGGTGCGGCGCTAGGCCGAAGGGCAAAAAATCGAGGACCGCACCACTGCATTGCCAAAGTTCGTCAAAAGATAAGCGCTATTGTAGCGATATGCGGGGGATAGGAACAGCAGTCCGGCGAGAACCGCCGGACTGGAGTAAAGACAAGGAGGGGTTATTCGAGTCTTAATGCCACAAACAACGAACGACCATCACGGTATAGCCGCACAGGAATAGCACGGTCATTGGGCAGCTCTTCTACAATGCGCATTAGCTCGTCTGCCGACGCCACGCTGCGGTGATCAATACTCACCAGAATATCGCCAGCGCGCAGGCCCGCCTGGGCAGCCACACTATTAGGCTCTACCTGACTGACTACAACGCCGCCATTGATGTTCAGCCGCTCCCGCATTGCTTGATCTACTTCAGCAACTGCGACACCTAGGCGTACTTGGCTATCGCTATTGGCTGCCGATGTTGCTTCGTTCATATCGGGCCAGCTGCCCAGCTCTACCGTTTCTGAGACTTGCTCGCCATCACGCATTAGCGTTAGTTCGACATCATCGCCAGGTGCTACGCGACCAATTAAGCGAGGCAACGTGCTTGAACGGTCAACCTCTTCGCCATTCACTTCGATAATGACATCTCCCGCTTGCAGGCCACCCTGGGCCGCAGGGCCTTCTGGATCAAGGTCGGCGATCAGTGCGCCAATGGCTTTGCTCATGCCAAAAGACTCAGCCAGATCTTGAGATACCGGCTGGATCATGACACCCAGCCAACCACGATTAACGTGGCCATCTTCACGAAGCTGATCGGCGACATCCATAGCAACGTTAATCGGAATAGCGAACGAAAGCCCCATAAAGCCACCGCTGCGGGTAAAGATCTGCGAGTTAATACCCACGACCTCTCCCTGTAAATTAAACAGCGGTCCACCGGAGTTGCCAGGGTTAATCGCTACATCGGTTTGAATAAACGGTACGTAGGCATCACGGGGTAGCGTGCGGTTAATCGCGCTAACGATGCCTGCAGTCACCGAGTGATCAAACCCAAACGGTGAACCAATGGCAGCGACCCACTCGCCTACTTTCAGTTCGTCAGAGTCGCCAAGATTAAGCACTGGCAGATTGTTAGCATCAATTTTCAGGAGTGCCACATCAGTTTGAGTATCGCTACCGATCAGCTCAGCCGACAGTTCGCGCCGGTCGTTCAAGCGCACCAGGATTTCGTCGGCATCCTGCACCACATGGGCGTTTGTCATGACATAGCCATCAGCGCTGATAATAAAGCCAGAGCCTAACGATTGGCGCTCCTCACTGCCTCCCCCGCTACTGCCTGGGGGGGGCGGAAAACTATCGCCAAAGAAGTGACGGAAGATTTCAGGGATTTCCTGGCCGCCAAACCCTTGAATGGCCGGGCTACGCTGAACCGTTCGACTGGTGGAGATATTCACAACGCCCGGTGCAGCATCTTCCACCAATTCAGTGAAATCGGGCAGCGTTTGCGCATAGGCGTTCTGGCCTATAAAAAACATCGCGACTAAGCATAGCCATAGTGTCGAGGGAAGAACCAAGCGCTTCATGCAACAGCTCCTAGTAAAGCAGATACGAAACGAAGGGAGTGCAACTCTTAGCGAGCTACGGAACAACTAACTGACCAAGCGCGGCCGGAAGCGTTCCATCCGCCCACGCATTAGATATTTAAGGACAATAACACCGCATATCAATGCACTAAAGAAAAGCGCTGCGCTTAACCATTCATTAGTGCCTAGCAGC
This sequence comes from Halomonas sp. 707B3, assembly GCF_024158645.1. Taxonomy (NCBI): domain Bacteria; kingdom Pseudomonadati; phylum Pseudomonadota; class Gammaproteobacteria; order Oceanospirillales; family Halomonadaceae; genus Halomonas; species Halomonas sp. 707B3. The sequence goes on along the minus strand of NZ_JAMZBE010000020.1, from coordinate 10,681 downwards.
GAGGCGCCTCCAGAGACTAACAACGCCGCCAATAGTGGCAACGCGTAAACCAGAAGCGCCAAATAGCTGATATCGTGTTTAGGTAGTGCAATGGTAACTTGGCTACCAAGAGGGTAAGCAGACGCACCGCTAGCGACGCGCGCCTTAGGATACACAGTGATGTGCTGCTGTTGGCGCCGCGCTAACAGCCCCATACCACAACCACGCCCTTCAGCACACTGCTGGCAGGCAGCGTTAAGCGACACATCAACGGTCAACCCATCACCCGTATAGCCAACGACGATACCCGTTCTTAAAAGCGATGCGCAGGCAGCATAAGGGGTAGACATGGCTATGGCTCAATACGAACAGATTGCACAATACGCTGCAACATATCCGAAGGGAGCTCCCCAATGGCTATCAATTGCCAGCGTTGATCACCCTCGAACACCAGCGCCACTGCTGCTGTTGAAACACCTAGCTGGTGAACGCCTTCTTTCAACACGCTCTGCTCAATAGGGTTAACGAAAAGGCTGACTGCGGCCAACCCATCGCTATATACCCGCTGGTTGCTGACAGGCTGCCCTGGATCTTGCGGCTGAGCAACAAACCCCTCTGGCAACCACTCTGCGTGCCAAGAGTGATCGACTTGTTCGGCGCTCACGTCATCGGCGACGCCGCCATCATAAAGTTTAGGAGAGTGAAGCTGGGTAATTTGAAAGGTTTCCAGCACACGTTCTTGCCGGTCACTCATAACATGCTTAAGTAACAGCCCGGTCTCTTTATCAACCCACCATGCATGATAGTAGCGCTGCTGATCCCGGGGTGAAAAACGCAGTTGCACTGCATCGCGCCCTGCCACCCGGGCATCTTCTTGAAGGGAAATATCGTAATAGGAAGCCACATGTTGCGCCCAAGCTTCAGGGGCTTTTAAGCCACTGTTCACTTCTGGCGTAAAGCGCGCCATATAGCCAGCAATAGAGCGTCGCTCAATACTTACCGATGGCCCATCAAGATGTTGTACGACCTGCTGGCGAACACCATCACGAATGCGGTGGGAAAGTGCAAGCGTACGTACACCCAAGGCATCGATAGCGACTGCCCGGGCCTGAAAGTCATAACAGTGGCCCGCAACCAGTGCTAACTCAAGCCATGCTTGCGTGGTTGCTGGTGTTTGCTGTTCAGCAACCTCGGCACAGGAGAGCACCGTAGGGGTATCAGCAGTAACAAACGAGGAATGCAGGCTGGCACTCAACAGGCTTAACGTTAATGCAAGCCTGCCTCCCCATAAAGCACATCTGGCAGTCACCATACCAATCTATCAGCCCCTTACTCAGCGATCACGTTGTCCGGCGACCCGCCTTGCTTAACGCTGACCCAGTGGTTCTGTCACTGCTGAGCGCATCAGCGGCATCCAGCTGTCACCACCGCCCGTTGCAGCACCCTGCGCATGTTGCTCTAGGTAGGACTGAAGCATGCGCAATTGATCAACATCAATCGTCGTCGCTTGCTGTGCCATCGTGCCTTGCGGAGCAACGGGGGCAGAAAACCCAGCTTCGCTAATATTCATTAAGCCGCTGTTGCCCGACTGACCATTAATGCGAAATGGTGTAGGTTCAAACATAGGCATGTCGGAAGCCGTCATAGCGGCAGATTGTGATGCTGCCAAATTTACCGGCTGCACCTGAGCTCCAGCGCCATTCTGCGAAGCCACTGTATTACTCGCGGGCTGAGCACCACCGGTAGAGGCGCTACCATTAAAGAATTGAACGCCCGTAATGACCATCAACGACACCGCAGCAGCGACACCGGCACCACGAGCAAACGATATTCCACCTGCTCGTACAGGTGAGGTTGCGCTATCGCCACCCATAACAGGCGCTGGTTCTTCACGCAGGCGAGCCATAATGCCAGCAGAAAGGTCTACGCTAACGTCTACCCCACGCTCACGCTGCATCATGCTGCGCGCTAAGTGATAGCGACGCCACGTTTCTGCCGCGTCGGCATCATCGGGCAGTGATTTCAACACCCGGCGCAATTCAAGCTCGTCACTTTCACTGTCCATTAATGCTGAAAGTGATTCCCGTGTGCTTTGACTCATACTTCACACCCTCACACTGTGTTAGAAGAAGCTCAGCGGCAACACGGCTAGTGCGTGTTTTAACCGCAAAACCTCGCAGGCCAAGACCCTATTACAAATCACCGTTTGCATAATGCTAATCACTGACAGGCAGATAGCATTACGGTAGCTGTCGGCGGCTCAACTCGTTAAAGCTAGATAACTTGTATGACGCCTCACTTGCCAGACAGTTCACAAAAAAAGCAAAAACGTAAATGACTGTGACCAAAGCACTACTTTGATTAGTCAGCGGCTTAGTCATCGCGGCTGTTACGCGCCGTAGTGACTAGCGGACGAATATGCTCATCAACCGCTTCCCGAGCGCGAAAAATTCGCGAGCGAACGGTGCCCACCGGACATTGCATCACTTGGGCAATATCTTCGTAGGCTAAGCCGTCCAGCTCACGCAGCGTAATAGCGGTGCGTAAATCATCTGGCAGTTTCTCAATCGCTTCATATACCGCCGCCTCAAGTTGATCCCGAGCAATAGATGCTTCTGGCGACTCTGAGTCCGCCAAGCGACCGCTCTGATCAAGAATTTCAGCGTCGACAATATCTAAATCGCTACCTGGCGGCCGACGTCCACGAGATACCAAGTGGTTTTTCGCCGTGTTAATCGCAATGCGATACATCCAGGTGTAAAACGCGCTCTCTGCGCGAAATTTACCCAGCGCACGATAAGCCTTGATAAAAGCTTCCTGCGCCACGTCCTGCACTTCTGCATGGTCGTGGACGTAGCGTCCAATCAAGCCAATGATTTTATGCTGATATTTTTTCACCAGCAGATCAAAAGCGCGTGTATCGCCTTTCTGAGCACGTTCAACCAGCTGTTGGTCTGTTTCACGAGTGCCCATTCACACGCTCCTCCTGCTCGAACGTTTTACGCCGAGCTTTGTGTCTTTTTCGCCCTGTAAGCCGGGCCTTCACAGCAAGCAGCATAGCGTCCCTTGGGCATAAGTTAATCATCATGGAGGAAATTAACAGGCAAAGCTCCACCTGCCCCCTTGGTTATGTTGCACGCGTTGAATTGCTAAACACCAATATCGTCTAGTGTTACGCGTTCTTAGCAGCGCATCAAGCGCTTGCCCCCTCTGTTAAAACCCTGAGGCTGACATTTTTCCTTAATGCAAAGTTCCGTAACAATTGATTTTTACCACCGTGACGCGCCATAGTAGTGGCCACTTTTAGCCCATCGCGCACGCACAGGTAGCAAGATGTCAGATCAACAGGTTAGTAACCTTAACGTCCTTGCACAGGATGTTCTTACCACCCCAGAAGCACTGAAAAACGCTATCCCTTTAACGGAAAGCGCCGAGCGTTCGGTTATCGAAGGCCGTCAGACCATCCAAAACATTCTAGATGGCAAAGATCCGCGTTTGCTGGTGGTCGTTGGCCCCTGCTCTATTCACGACGTTGAAGCAGCGCTTGATTATGCCCGCCGCCTGCGCACTCTGGCTGATCAAGTGAGCGACAGCCTCTATATCGTGATGCGTGTCTATTTCGAAAAGCCGCGGACGACCGTGGGCTGGAAAGGGTTAATTAACGACCCGCACCTGAACGACTCTTTCGAAATTGACGAAGGCCTGCACATTGCCCGCAAACTGCTGGTCGATTTAGCCGAAATGGGTCTGCCGCTAGCTACTGAAGCGCTTGACCCCATCTCTCCGCAGTACCTGCAGGACTGCATTAGCTGGTCGGCTATTGGTGCCCGCACCACCGAGTCACAGACTCACCGTGAAATGGCCTCCGGCCTCTCCTGCCCGGTTGGCTTTAAAAACGGCACCGATGGTAGTCTGGATGTGGCGATTAACGCACTGCAATCTGTCGCTAACCCGCACAACTTCCTGGGTATCAACCAGGCAGGCCAAGTGGCGATTATCCGCACCCGCGGCAACGCCTATGGCCACGTGGTCCTGCGCGGCGGCAATGGTAAGCCCAACTATGATAGCGTGAGTGTTGCCCGGGCGGAGAAAGAGCTTAAAAAATCTAATCTCTCTGCCAACATTATGATCGACTGCTCACACGCAAACTCGAACAAAGATGCCGCGCTGCAGCCACTGGTACTGGAAAACGTGACCAACCAGATTCTCGAAGGCAATACCTCGATTATCGGTCTGATGGTGGAATCCAACATTGGCTGGGGCAATCAAAAAGTGCCTGCAGACTTAAGCCAGCTGCAGTACGGCGTATCGATCACCGATGCCTGCATCGACTGGGACACCACAGTGGAAACGTTCACCCGTATGAACGAGAAACTAGCATCGGTACTGGCGAAACGCATCGCGTAACGAGCCACCGCTCTCAAAAACGTCCCGCCGAGCGCTGCTTAGCGGGCGTTTTTTATCGCCAGAACCTAACGCCCCCTATCACCTATGCCTGTATATCGCGCCTGAAAGGCGGCAGCGCATCTAATAGCGCCTGGCCATAGCGGCGCGTAATCACCCGCCGATCCAGCAGCGTAATGACTCCCCGATCGCTCTCTTTACGGATTAAACGACCACACGCCTGCACCAGTTTAATCGAAGCATCCGGTACGCTAATACGCATAAACGGGTTACCGCCCTGGCTCTCGATCCATTCGGCAAGCGTTGCCCCAACGGGGTCATCCGGCACCGCAAACGGCAGCCGGGTAATCACCACATGGGTGAGATAATCCCCCGGTAAATCAATACCCTCGGCAAAGCTAGCTAAGCCAAAAATTACGCTCCCTTTGCCGCTATCCACCGCCGCTCGGTGACGCTCAATGAGTTCACGTTTGGGCAGCGCATTTTGCGCCAAGATGCGCTCTTTTGCCGCAGCAGGCAGAGCCTTTTCCACCGCACGCAGCTGTGCGCGAGAGGAAAACAGCACCAGTACCGCCTCCTTCTCACCTAGCTGCGACACAAAGCGCACAATGGCGTTCTCATGGGCATCCCGGTCACTAGGGTCCGTTGCTTCTGCGGGCACCCGCAGAACTGCATTGGCGTAATCAAACGGGCTAGGCAGCGCCTGATAACGGTAGCGGTTAGCTAAACCAGCCCGCTCCTGCAGGCGCTCAAAACGGCCAAGCGCCGTGAGCGTTGCCGAAGTGACAACCGCCCCGTGGCAGCGCCCCCATAGGTGCTTGGCAAGCGTGTGCGCTGCAGAAACCGGGCTTGCTGAGAATTCAATCTCTGGTTCGCCCGCCACACGACTGAGCGTTATCCACCGTGCGCTGGGCGGCGCATTGGCGGCATCCTGTTCACTAAACGCTTGCCACAACGCATGAGCCTCCAGGGCGCGACCATGGAGCAACGCTATTAGAGGCAGCCACGTTTCCGCCTGGTCACGGTCCAGGCCGGTCTGTTTATCCGGATCTAAACTTTCGCGCAGAATATCGCTAATGCTTTCTAGACTTCTCGACAGGGTGGCAAACATGACTAGCAGCTGCTGCGCCTGTTCGCGCAGCGCCTCGGGCACTTGGCCTTTTTCAAAGCGCTGCTGATGGGTCGTCTCTTCATCTGCCAGACCATTTTCACGCCCTGCCAGCTGATGCCCCATGCTAAACACGTCACCCAGCGCAGGCTCCAAGCTATGCAGCAGCTCAGGCAGCCCTGCCAGTAAGCGAGCAATGGTGGGCTGTACCGCCAGCCCCTGGTTCAAATCCGTCAAACTACTTTTCAGGGTTTTTAGCCAGCGCAGACAGCCGTGAACCGCAAAGCGGTGGGCGAAATGGGACAGCGCCTTATCCGGCAGGTGGTGACCTTCATCGAAAATAAAGATGCAGTCGGCAGGGTCTGGCAGAATCGCACCACCCCCAAGGGCAAGATCCGCCAGCACAAGGTCGTGGTTAGCAACGATAACATCCGCATTTTCCAACTCTCGACGAGAGCGGAAAAAGGCGCAGGCACCGAAATGGCCACAACGGCGGCCGGTGCACTGGCGATGATCCACCGTCAGCTGCCGCCAGTGTGTATCTTCAATCGACACTGGCCAGGTATCGCGGTCACCCTCCCAGTCGCCCTTGCCATAGGCTTCGGCCATATCGGTGGCCAGGACGTTGAAGTCGCTGCTATCAGCTTGAAGGGATTGCTCGAACAGCGAAAGCGTTGGGTTGGGCTCACTACCCTCCAGCGCTTGATCCAGCCGCGCCACGCAGACGTAACGGCCGCGACCTTTCGCTAGCGCATAGCGAAAGGCAACACCGCTATGGCTAGCCAGCGACGGCAGGTCTTGATTCAACACTTGCTCTTGAAGGGCAACGGTGGCCGTGGAGACAATGAGCCGTTTGCCTTGCGCCTTGGCTATGGGCAGCCCTGCAATGAGATAAGCCAGCGTCTTGCCCGTGCCGGTACCGGCTTCCAGCACGCAAACGTGGCTATCGCTAACGCGCTTTCCCTCGCTGTCGCACTCGATATCACCTAGGGTGCGGGCGATTTCAGCAATCATTAAGCGCTGCCCGTAACGTGGTGTCAGCCCTAGCTTTTCCACCACGTTACGGTAGGCCTGCTGAATATCGTTTTTAAGCGCGTTATCCAGCATGCCCGTTACAGCATGCCTTCCGGCGGATGTTCGCAGGGCAGCTTACCGTTAATGTAGCGCTCAATCTCTGGCAGCGAGAAAGCATCTTCTTCACCAACAAAGCTGATGGAGACCCCTTTGGCGCCCGCGCGGCCAGTACGGCCAATACGGTGGACGTAATCTTCAGGGTCTTCTGGCAGCGTGTAGTTGATAACGTGGCTGACGTCTTCAATATGGATACCGCGACCCGCGACATCGGTGGCGACCAGTACCTGAATCTCTCCCTCGCGGAAGCTTTCCAGCGTTTTAATACGCTGGTTTTGAGGCACATCGCCGGACAGCATAGCCGCGCTGACACCCGCTTTTTTCAGCAGATCGTCAAGCTTGCGCACCAAATCACGGCGGTTACCGAATACCATGACGCGCTCAAAGCTCTCCTGCTCCAGTAGCTTCACCAGCAGCCGCTGCTTATCGTCATCGGAGACAAGATAGACGCGCTGGTCGATATCCGCCTGATTTTCGACGGTCACTTCGATCTCGACATGCGCCGGATCAAGCGTCCATTGGCTCGCCAGATTGAGAATATCGTCGGTGAAGGTGGCCGAGAACAGGAACGTTTGGCGCTCCTCTTTTTTCGGCGTGTAGCGAATAATGCGCTTCACGTCGGGAATAAACCCCATGGAGAGCATACGGTCCGCTTCGTCGAGCACCAGCACTTCGGTTTCAGAGAGGTCGATATCGCGCTTCTGATGGAAGTCCAGCAGGCGTCCAGGCGTGGCAACCAGGATATCGATCTTCTTACCCAGGCTCTCGCGCTGCTTCTGGTAGTCCATACCGCCGACTACGCTGGCAACGTTAAGCTGAGTAAAACGCGCAAGAGCTTTGGCGTCTTTCTCGATCTGCAGCGCCAGCTCTCGGGTCGGCGCGATAATCAGCGCACGGGGTGCGCCCGGCTTTTGGCCATCCGGCGTGGGCTCTTCAAGGAAGTAAGCCATCACCGAGATTAAAAACGCGGCCGTTTTCCCGGTGCCCGTTTGCGCTTTACCGACAATATCGCCACCTAACAGCGTGTGGCGCAGTGCTTCCGCCTGAATGGGCGTGCAGTACTCAAACCCTTGGGCATGAATAGCGCGCATTAGAGGCAGCGGCAGATCAAAGTCATGGAAGCGCCACTTGCCGGCAACGGCGGGCACCTGAAACTGACGAAGATCCCAGTTCGACTGACGACGACGCGGTTTCCGACGACGACGTTTAGGCTTGCGGTTCTGGGCCGATGCTGTGGTCTGTTCCGACTCGCTCATAGGCTGTGTATCTGTCCATTGCTGTGGATGTTAGGCATCACGAAGTGCGCATTGTACCAGGGGTTGGCGATAAGAGCGCGCCCTGCTGTCGAAGGAGCACGCTTGCCTGTTAGAATGAGGCATACATTAACCCAAGGAGCGCGACATGACGCGTAAGAAAAAGACTCGTTCATTAGCGGATAAAGTGACTATCCGCACTGGTCGCCGCAAAGATTATAAAAAGTGGCGCCATGAGAACCCTGACCAGGTGACCTCATCGCGCCGCTTTGTGGCTAAAAAGCAGCAGCAGCGCAAACTACAAGCCGTGCGTAAACTAGCGCGCCAGCAAAGTGGCCAACCGATTGCGATTCACCCTGACAAAGGGGGCGACAACTCATCAGGAGACCCTTCGTAATGCGTTTGGTGTCGTTTAATATCAATGGCATTCGGGCACGGCTACATCAGCTTCAAGCGCTGATCGACACTCAACAACCTGATGTCATTGGTTTACAAGAAACCAAAGTGCAGGATAGTGAATTCCCCGTGGCTGACGTAGAAGCCATGGGCTATCACGTCTTCTATTATGGCCAGAAAGGGCATTACGGCGTTGCGTTACTGTGCCGCCAACAGCCGCAGGCGGTGTTTTACGGCTTTCCTGATGATGAAGAGGATGCGCAGCGCCGCATGATTGGCGTCAAGCTTCTCGCCGACGATGGCGAAGCGGTCACTGTGTGGAACGGCTACTTTCCGCAAGGCGAGAGCATTGATCACCCCACCAAGTTTCCGCACAAAGCACGCTTTTATCAACAGCTTGTCAACCTGCTTAATACCCAGCATGCTCCCGAAGAGCGGCTGGCGGTCATGGGGGATTTTAATATCTCGCCGGAAGACCAGGACATTGGTATCGGCGAGGCCAACCGAAAACGCTGGCTGCGCGAAGGTAAAACCAGCTTCCAACCCATTGAACGTGAGTGGCTGGAAGGCATTAAAGCGTGGGGGTTGAGCGACAGCTACCGACTTTGCCATCCAAACAACAGCGAGTGGTTCAGCTGGTTTGATTACCGCTCTAAAGGGTTTGATCGCGAGCCAAAGCGAGGCCTGCGTATCGACTACATTCTCGTCTCAAAGCCTTTGGCCGAGTGTGTGACAGGCGCAGGCATCGATTACCCGCTACGCGGCATGGAGCGCCCCTCTGACCACGCCCCGACCTGGAGCGACTTTACATTAACGCTTCCTATTACTCAGTAGTAGGCGAAGTCAGTAGTAAGCAAACTCAGCAACAAGACAACAGCCTGCCCCTTGCTTAGCAAAGGGGCTTTGCTTATCAGTGAAAATTGGCCAGCCACTCCTCCGCTTGGGGATCCCCAAGGTTAGCAGCGGTTGTAAGCGCCGCCTCTGCTTGCTCATTTCTCCCCCACCCATAAGCAAGTTGACCCAGCTGGCGCCAGTCATCGGCTGATTGCGTTACTTCAGCGAGCGCTTGCCAAGCGCCCAAGGCATTATCAATATGTTTTGCCTGCTGCCAGGCCGTCGCTCGCAAGCGCAGCGTCTCTTCGTTGCTAGGAAGCTCGCCTGTCTCAAGCGCTGCCTCTAAATGCTCCGCGGCACGAGCGGGGGTCCCGCCTGCCAGATGAAGCTGGATAAGAGTAAGGCGCTCATCTGGGGTCGAGAGCTTGCCTAACTGCCATGCCGCCTCCCAGACGGCGGCTGCTACGCCCAACTGGCCTGCCTGCTGGGCAAGCCCGGCTGCCTGACGCCATGCATCGGCTTCGCTCTCAGCGTTTAAGCCCTTCAACAGCCAACTTAGCGCCTGCTCATTCTCTCCTGTGTGCCGTAGCACAACATTCGTAAGCGTTTGTTGTTCAGCGCTGAGATCCCCTTGCTCTAGCAGCGGCACCAGCCACTCTAACGCAGCCTCCCAGCGCTCCTCTTCGGCCAGCATTCGCACCAACAGCCACGCCGTTTCGGCGTAACGCTCATTGCCCGAGGACTCTGACAACCACTGTTCGAACAGAGCAATGGCCTCATCACGCTCTCCGCCTGCACGGCGCAGCGACGCCTCATCACGCAGCCAGCGGCGTACCTGGCTATCGGGAACGCTCGGGCGTTGGCGAGCGCTGGCCAGTTCATCGGCGGCCGCAAGGTTTTCCCCCTGGCGCACAAGGGCGCTTGCCGCTAACTGGTGATAAAGCGCGCTGGCCCACTGGTCAGCTCGGTTACCGCCAGCCAGCCGCTCAGACTGGGAACGCGCATGGCCAATAATACGGCTTAAGATCTCTGGATCTGCCGAGCCGCTTGCTTGGCTTGCTAATTGGCTTTGCAGCCCGTTCAGGTCTTGAATAATGTCACCGGGCAGCGGCTCATTGGCCACAGCGGTAGCGCTTAAGGCGCTCAGTAACATGATGGCGACCCACCGCTGCATCCTCTTCCCTCGGCCAGCATCGTTCACTAGCCTGTTTGGCGATTTTTCTCTACGAGACATGTCACCGCTACCTTAACTGGAACTCAATACGCTGGGTGGCGCGACGTAGCTGCTGGCTGGGTTCGAACTGCCAACGCGCAATCGCTTCGCGGGCGGCGTCTTCGAAGACCCGACGAGGCTGGGCATTGGTCACCCGAATAGAGCTACCGTCAACACTACCGTTACGCTGAATGACGAACTCCACCTCCACAAACCCTTCCATGCCACGACGCTGAGCACGGGGTGGATACGACGGGTTAACGCGATTCGTCGGCGCCACCTGCCCAACGCTCACCGGTTCATTGGAGGGCGCAGGCTCAGCGGCCGGTGCTGCGTCGCGCTGGGCAGCGGCGGGCTCAGGGG